>VGNK01000185.1 GCA_016866055.1 Chloroflexota bacterium
CGCCGGTGCCGCGCTCGCGGGCGCGGCCGCCTCGGCTGCCTCCCGCGCCTCGGCCTCGGCGCGCGCCGCCGACCGCTGGAACTCGTCCACGATCTCCTCGTCGAGTTCCTCCGGCGCCACCTCCGCGACCTTGCGCTCCGTCAGCACCTCGACCAGCGCCCAGCGCTTCGTCTTGCTGATCGGCCGGCACTCCTCGATACGCACGAGGTCCCCGAGCGTCGCCTGGTTCTCGGGATCGTGCACCTGGTAGCGCTTCGTCCGCCGGATCACCTTGCGGTAGATGCGGTGCGGTGCCTGGCGCACGATCTCGACGACGATCGTCTTGTCATTCTTGTCGGACACCACCGTGCCCACGCGGCTCTTGCGGTTCACCGCGGACGGCGTCGCCTGCTCGACCATCCCTAGCCCTCGCTCCCGCCGCCCGTGCCGGCGCTCGCGGCGGCATCCGCCACCGCGAGGATCTCGCGCTCCCGCAGCAGCGTGTGGATGCGCGCGATCCGCCGCTTCGTCTTCCGCACCTGCATCACGTCCGCGAGCTGCCCCGTCGCCGCCTGGAAGCGCAGGTTGAAGAGCGACTGGTGCGCCTCCTCGAGCGCCGTGCGCAGCTCGTCGTCGGCGCGCCCGCGCAGCTCCTCGGTGTCGCGCGAGGCCATTACAGAGCCTCCTCGCGGCTGATCACCTTCGTCTCCACCGGCAGCTTGTGGTGCGCCTTGCGGAACGCCTCGCGCGCCGCCTCTTCGGGCACGCCCGCCACCTCGAACATCACGCGCCCGCGCTTCACCACCGCCACCCAGCGGTCGACCGCGCCCTTGCCCTTCCCCATGCGCACCTCAACCGGCTTCTTCGACACCGGCTTGTCGGGGAAGATGCGGATCCAGACCTTGCCGCCGCGCTTCAACGACCCCGTGATCGCGCGCCGCGCCGCCTCGATCTGCCGCGAGTCCACCCACGCCGTGCTCTGCGCCTGCAGCCCGAACTCGCCGAACGTCACGGAGGAGCCGCGCTGCGCCACCCCACGACGACGCCCGCGGAACGCCTTCCGGTACTTCGTGCGCCGCGGCATCAGCATGGCGCTACTCCGTCTCCACCGTCGCGGCCGCGACCAGCGGGTTCGTCTCCCGCGTGATCTCGCCCTTGTAGATCCAGCACTTCACGCCGACCACGCCAAACGTCGTGCGCGCCTCCGAGATCCCGAAGTCGATGTCCGCGCGCAGCGTGTGCAGCGGCACCTGCCCCTGCATCTCCTGCTCCGACCGCGACATCTCGCTGCCGCCGAGCCGGCCGCTGATGCGCACGCGGCAGCCGAGCGCGCCGCGCGCCATCGTCCGCTGCACCGCCTGCTTCATCGCGCGCCGGAACGCCACCCGCCGCTCGAGCTGGTCGGCCACCGATCGCGCCACGAGGAATGCGTCCAGCTCGGGGACGCGGATCTCCTCGATGTTGAGCCGGATGCGCTTGTCGGTCGCGTTCTGCAGCAGCGTGCGGAGCATCTCCGCGTTCTGCCCGCCGCGCCCGATCACGATGCCGGGCTTCGCCGTCTTCACCGTGAGCGTGATCTGATTCGAGTTGCGGTCGATCAGGATCGGGCTGACGCCCGCGTCGGGCAGCGTCGACATGATCAGGTGGCGCAGGCGCAGGTCCTCGTGCACCAGGTCGGAGTAGCTGCGGTCCGCGAACCACTTCGACTGCCAGTCGCGCGTCACGCCGACACGGAAGCCGTACGGATGTACCTTGCGCCCCATCAGAAGCCCTCGCCCCCCTCGACCACGATCTCGATGTGGCTGGAGCGCCGCAGCCGCGGCGCGGCGCGACCGCGCGAGCGCGCCTTGACGCGGCGCAGCTTGCGTGCGTCGCCGGCCGTGGCGCGCTTCACCACCAGCCCGTCGGGATTCAGGTCGAAATTGTTCTCCGCATTCGCGGCGGCGGAGCGCACCACCTGCGAGACGATCCGCGCCGTCGGCTGCGGCAGGTGCGCGAGCACGTCGAGCGCCTCCACGACCGGACGCCCGCGGATTACGTCGAGCACGGCGCGCACCTTGCGCGGCGCGATCGGCTGGTCGGCGGCGAGCGCTCGCACCTCCATCAGCCGGACCTCGACGTCGTCTCAGAGCGCCCGCGGTGGCCGCGGAACGTGCGAGTGAACGCGAACTCGCCGAGCTTGTGCCCGACCATGTTCTCCGTGCAGAAGACCGGCACGTGGCGGCGTCCGTCGTGCACGGCGATCGTGAGGCCCACCATCTCCGGCATGATCGTGGAGGCGCGAGACCAGGTCTTGATCACCTCCTTGCGCCCGGCACGCTGCGCCGCCGCCACCTTCTTCAGCAGCGACGGGTGGACGTACGGACCCTTCTTCGTGGATCGCGACATCGATTACCTCCGGCCCTTGCCGCGCCGCCGGACGATGTACTTGTCGGTGCGCTTGTTGTTGCGCGTGCGGTAGCCGAGCGCCGGCTTCCCCCACGGCGTCTTCGGCCCGGGCATGCCGACCGGCGACTTCCCCTCACCACCGCCGTGCGGGTGGTCGACCGGGTTCATCGCCGCGCCGCGCACCTGCGGACGCCGCCCGCGGTGCCGCGTGCGACCCGCCTTGCCGAGCTTGATCTGCGCGTGCTCCGCGTTGCCGACGACGCCGATCGTCGCGCGGCAGCTCTCGAGCACCTGCCGCATCTCGCCCGACGGCATGCGCAGCAGCGCGTACCCCTGCGCGCGCGCCATCAGCTGGATGCCCGCGCCCGCCGAGCGCCCGAGCTGACCGCCTTTGCCCGGCTGCAGCTCCACGTTGTGCACGCTCGTGCCCGTCGGGATCCCCGAGAGCGGCAGCGTGTTCCCGGGCGCGATCGGCGCGTCGTTCGCAGAGAGGACTGCGTCGTTCACCCCTAGCCCGTCGGGCGCCACGATGTACCGCTTGTCGCCGTCCGCGTAGAAGATGAGCGCGATGCGCGCCGAGCGACCGGGGTCGTACTCGATCGCGGCGACACGGCCGGGCACGCCGATCTTGTCGCGCTTGAAGTCGATGATGCGGACGAGCCGCTTGTGCCCGCCCCCGCGGTGGCGAACGCTGATCTTCCCGCCGCTGCGTCCCGCCTGCTCCTTGACGCTGACGACGAGCCGCTTCTCGGGCTTCCGCTTCGTGATCTCGTCGAAGCTGTGCCCGGAGGCGTTGCGACGGGCGGGCGAGGTCGGCCGGTAGCTCTTGATCGGCATCGCGCGGTCCCTACACGCCCTCGTACAGCTGGATCTGCTGGCCGGACTGCAGCGTCACGATCGCCTTCTTCCAGCTCGGCGCAGGGCCGGTGCGGCGGCCGTAGCGGTTGCGGCGACGCCGGCCGCGCATGATCGTCGTGTTCACCGCGGTCACGTTGACGTTGAACGCACGCTCGACCGCTTCCTTGATCTGCGGCTTGTTCGCGCCCTTTGCGACCTCGAAGACGTACTTCCCCTGACCGGCGAGCGCGGTGCTCTTCTCGGTCACGATCGGCCGGCGCAGCACCTCGTAGACGTGGAGCGCCTTCGGCATCGGTTACCCCTCCGCCCCGGCCGCCGCTGGCGCGCCGGCGTTGCGGCCCGCCGCGCGCTCGCCACCCCACAGCGCCTCCGCGCGGCGCACGGCCTCGACGGTCATCACGAGCGTTCGGTGCGCGAGCACGTCCGCGACGTTGAGCGTGTCCGCGGGAAGCGCACGCGTCCCGTCCAGGTTGCGCGCGGAGAGCGTCGCGGTGCGGTCCGCGGCCCCCACGACGACGAGCGCCGACCTCTCCGCCCCCACCGCGGCGAGCAGATCCCGCAGCGCTCGCGTCGACGGCCCCTCCAGCCCGAGGTCGCTCACGACCACGAGCCGCGACTCCTGCGCGCGCGAGGAGAGCACCGACCGGATCGCGAGCCGCCGCATCCGCTTCGGCAGCCGCTGCGCGTACGAGCGCGGCTTCGGCCCGAAAACGATGCCGCCCCCGCGATGGTGCGGCGCGCGGATCGCGCCCTGGCGCGCCATCCCGAGCCCCTTCTGGCGGCGGATCTTGCGGGTCGACCCCACGACCTCGCCGCGCGTGCGCGTCTTCGCGGTTCCCGCGCGTCGCGCCGCGAGCTGCGCGAGCAGCGCCTGGTGCACGACCGCCGCGTTCGGCTCGATCCCGAAGACGGCGTCGTCCACCTCGATCTCGGGCGCGGGCTTCCCCGCGGCGTCGACGACCGAAAGCTTCATGCCCCGGCCCCGTCCTCTTGCGCGGCGCCCGCCGCCTCGGCGGCCTGCGCTGGCTCCGCACCGGCCTCGCCCGCGGAGGGCAGCGCCGGCGGCTGGAACGCCGCGAGCGGCTTCCGGCGGCCCGGCTCCACGTGGACGATCCCGCCGCGCGGCCCGGGTACCGAGCCCTCGACGAAGATCAGGTTGCGCGTGGGGTCGGTCAGCACGACGAGCAGGTTCAGCACCGTCGAGCGCTGCGCCCCCATGTGGCCGGCCATCCGCAGCCCCTTGAAGACGCGGCCCGGCGTCGTGCCCGCGCCGACCGAGCCCGGGGCGCGGTGGCGGTCCGATTGGCCGTGCGTCTTGGGACCCCCGCGGAAGTTCCACCGCTTCACGCCGCCCGCGAAGCCGCGCCCCTTCGACGTCCCGGCGACGTTCACGAACTGGCCCGGCTCGAACTGATCGACCGTGAGCGCCTGGCCGAGCTCGTAGCCCTCCACGTTCGGCACCCGCACCTCGTGCAGCTGGTCGAGCGCCGCGGTCTCCACCCCGGCCTTGCGGAGGTGGCCGCGCTTCGGGCGGTTGACCCGCTTGCGGTTGCCGTCGAACCCGAGCTGCACGGCTGTGTAGCCGTCCCGCTCGGCCGTGCGGACCTGCGTCACGGTGTTCGGCCCGAGCTCGATCACGCTCACCCCGTGCGCGTGCCCGGCGCCGTCGTAGAGGCGCATCATCCCGAGCTTGCGTCCGATCATCGCGATCGCCATCGGGCCGCCCCTAGAGCTTGATCTCGATGTCGACACCGGACGGGAGCTGCAGGCGCATCAGCGTGTCCACCGTGCGCGAGGTCGGCTCCATGATGTCGATCAGCCGCTTGTGTGTGCGCGTCTCGAACTGGTCGCGCGAGTCCTTGTCGATGAACGGCGAGCGGATCACCGTGTATCGGCGCACGCGGGTGGGCAGCGGCACCGGGCCGGCCACGACCGCGCCGGTGCGCTCGGCCGACTCGACGATCTGCTTCGCCGAGGCGTCGAGCACCCGGTGGTCGAAGGCCTTCAGCTTGATCCGGATGCGTTGCTGCGGCACTGCGGTCCCCTGCCCTGCGTTCGCCGGCTCGCTCGACTACTCGGTGATCGCGGTGACGACGCCGGCGCCGACGGTGCGGCCGCCCTCGCGGATGGCGAAGCGCAGTCCCTGCTCGATCGCGATTGGCGTGATCAGCTCGATGTCGAGGTTCGTGTTGTCGCCGG
>VGNK01000186.1 GCA_016866055.1 Chloroflexota bacterium
CGCCGCCGTGGCGACCGCGGTGACGCCCGGCGCGCGCGGCGCGGGCTCCGTCTCGTTGTTCGCGGCGCAGGCGCTCGCCGCCCACGCGAGCGCGGCGAGCACGACGGCCGCGGGCACGGCCGGGCGGCGCAGCGCTTGCCGGGCGGAACGGCGCGCGGGGGGCATCGGCGGCCTCAACCGAAGACTCCGTGCTCGGCGAGCGTCGCGATCTCGTGGTCGCCCAGGCCGAGCTCCCGGAGTACGTCGTGTGTGTGCTCGCCGATCGCGGGTGCCGGCCCGCGCGGGCCGATCTCCGCGCCGCGGATCTGGAACGGCGTCGCGAGCGTCTCGTACGGCCCGGCCGTCGGGTGCTCGATGCGCGCGATCCACCCCATCGCGCGCACCTGCGGATCGCTCGCGACCTCGTTCAGCTCCGCGGCAGGCGCCCAGATCAGCCGGTGCGCGTCGAGCGTGCGCGCCCAGTAGGCGAGGTCGTGCTGGGCGAACCGCGCCGCAATGCGCGTGGTGAGCTCCTTGCTGCGTTCGACGCGCTTGAGCAGCGAGTCGTAGCGCTCGTCGGCCGCGAGCTCCGGCTCGCCGATCGCGCGGCAGAACGGCTCCCAGTAAGGGTCCGGCTGCGGCATCACGAGCAGGAGCCAGCGCCGGTCGGCGGTGACGTACGAGTTCCAGATCGGGTTCGGCGGCTGCGTGCGGTCGTGGCGCGGGGTGGCGAGCCCGGAGGCGAGCGCCGCGGAGAAGTCGGCGGCGATCGTCCACATCCCCGTGGCCTGGAGCGTGACCTCGACGTACTGGCCCTCGCCGGTGCGGTCACGCAGGCGGAGCGCGGCGAGGACCGCCGCGAGCAGGTTCAGGCTGGTGGTGTGATCGCCCTGCCCGCCGCGGTTCAGCGGAGGCGGGGCAGGCGGCTGCTCGAGCGAGGCCATGATCCCCGAGCGCGCCCAGAACGCGGAGTAGTCGAAGCCCGCGCGCTCGGCGTCCGGGCCGCGCGTGCCGTAGCCGGTGAGCGAGGTGTAGACGACGCGCGGGTTGCGCTCGCGCACGGCGGCGTCGCTGAGCCCGAAGCGTTCGCGCCGCGGCTTGGTGAGGTTCGTGATGAAGACGTCGGCGCCCTCGGCGAGCCGGCGCACGAGCGCGGGCCCGCCCTCGCGGTCGAGGTCGACCGTGATCGAGCGCTTGCCCCGGTTGTCGACCTCGAAGGCGTAGTTGAGCGCGAAGTCGTGCTGGTAGCCCATCGCGCGGAGGTTGACGTGGCGCCAGGTGTCGCCGCCGGGGGGCTCGACCTTGATCACGTTCGCTCCGAGGTCGGCCATCAGGGCGGCGGCGCTCGGGGCGGCGAGCCAGTTCGCGACCTCGACGACCGTGATCCCCTCGAGCGGCGCGGCCATCGGGCCTCCTCGCACGCGCCGCGGCGGGCGCCGCGGCCATCCGCGCGAATATAGGGCGGCCCGGTGGGAGTGCTCCGGAGGTGGGGGAACCACAGGCCCTGCCCCCGCGTTGAGTGTTCTGCGGCGAAAGGGCGCGGGCGTATGCTGGCTCGCCCGGGGGTGAGGCCGATGGTCACGCTGGCGACGCGCGGCGTCGTGGCGATCCTCTTCACGGACGCGGTGCGCTCGACGGAGCGGCTGAACGCGCTCGGGGACGACCGCGTCGAGGAGCTGCGCCGACTCGAGTTCGGGCTGCTGCGCGACGCGATCGCGGCGGCCGGGGGCTCGGAGGTGAAGAGCGAGGGGGACGGCGTGATGGCCGTCTTCCAGAGCCCGCTCCAGGCGGTGGCGTGCGCGGTCGCGATCCAGGTGTCGACGCAGGACCGCAACGCATCGGTGCCGGAGCCCGAGCGGCTCGGGCTCCGCGTGGGCCTGCACGCGGGCGAGCCGGTGCCCGACGAGGAGGACTTCTTCGGCGCCTCGGTGGTCGTCGCGCAGCGCCTCTGCAAGGCGGCGGGCGCGGGGCAGATCCTCACGTCCGAGCTCGTGCGCGGGCTCATCGGCAGCCGCGGCGGCTACCGCTTCCGCACGCTCGGGGGCGTCGTCTGACGGTGAAGGAGCCCGTACCACTTGAGCCGCTCGAGGTCGTCAGCGGAGATCGCCTCGACGACGTCGGATGCGTAGCGCAGCAGATCGGGCAGGACGTCGAGCCCGTCCTTCTCCGCCTTGAGCGCCTCGATCTTGTTCACCGACGCGCGAGCCACCATCACGCATGCTCCCCCTGGGTGAGCAGCGTGTCGTGTCGGGGTGACCCGTGGGTTGCCCGGCCGTGAAGATCAGATGATCGCGCGGTCTCGGGTCGGTTGCGTGCGTCGGGCGCGCCTGCGACGACGCGAAGCGTGCGCCGTCCGTGAGCGGAGCAGGTCAGGGCTCGGGGAAAGCGGCGGGGGGTGCGGTCGCGTATGTACGCGTTCCACACCCCCCGACTTCGTACTCCGGTCCACCGGATGGTCCGGCGAGCGGGCTCGCCATCACGTCCGGCGGGGCCGGACAGACGAGCCGCTGTGACTAGCCGCGGCGGCGAGCCAGAGCGCGGCCGCCGATCACGACGCCACCGGCGCCGACGGCGAGCAGAGCAATGAGCGCGGCCGAGGTGCCAACGCCCGAGCCGACGAGGCCGGCGTTACCGGTCTTCGCGGGGGTCGGGGTGGCCTTCGCCGCCGGGGTCGGGGTCGGGGTCTGGGCCAAGGCGCTGGCGGCCAGCAGGCCGACCGCGACGAGACCGACCACCAACCCAAGCGTCCACCGAGCACTAATGTGGGACAACACCTTGATACGACTCCTTCACCCACTCATCCACTGAGGTTGTTCGACGTTCGGCTCCCGCGTGGCGGCCCTTGCCCCCCCCCTTCGATAACGGACGTGCGGGCGGAAGTATATGCGAAACGGCAATCATGGGCGATCTTTCGCGCCATGTTCCAAAGATCTCGCGCAAGTGGGAGGTGGCTCCTCCCCCTCGGCCGACTGAGAGGGGAATGCAGGGCACGGCGAACAGGTGTGGCGGCCGAGCGGGAGCCCGCCTACTCGTTGCGCAGCGCCGTGATGGGGTCGACCGCGGTCGCGCGGTAGGCCGGATAGCTGCCGCTGATGAGCCCGACGCCGGCGGCGACGGCGAACGCGATCCCGATGCTCCACGGCTGGATGACCGTCGTCATCGTCTGCCCCGCGACGGCCCGCCCGCCGAGCAGCACGGCCGCGCCCACCCCGACGCCCGTGCCGATCAGGCCGCCTACGAGGCAGAGCGTCAGCGCCTCGGTCACGAACTGCTTCACGATGTCGTTTGCCTGCGCCCCGACCGCGCGCCGGATGCCGATCTCCCGGATCCGCTCGGCGACCGAGACCAGCATGATGTTCATCACACCGATCCCACCCACGATCAGCGAGATCCCGGCGACGCTGCCGAGCAGGATCGAGAGCGTCAGGCTCACCGCCGACGCCGCGCCGAGCAGGTCGTCCTGGCTGAGCACGCGGAAGTCGGGCTCCGCCACGTTGTGGCGCTGCATCAGCAGCGCGGTGACCTGGTCCTTGATCAGGGCCTGGTCGGCCTTCGGCGCCGTCTTGATGTCGATCTGGCTCACGTTCACCTGGCCAGTCGGGTTGCGGACGAAGGCGATCCGGTTCTGCACGCTGCTCACGGGCACGTACACGTAGCTGTCCTCGAGGCCCCCGCTCGATCCCCCGCGCGGGGCCATGACGCCGACCACGCGGAACTGGAAGGTGACGCGCCCCCCGCCCAGCGAGAGCCGCACGGTCTGGCCGAGCGGTTCCTCCTCCGGGAAGAGCTGGGGGGCGACCGCGGCACCGAGGACGATCGCGAGCCCGCGGGTCGAGACGTCGGTCGGGCTGATGAACGAGCCGCTGCTGAGCGAGACTCCGCGGACGTCGACGTAGTTCGCGGTCGTCCCGATCACCGTGGTGTTGACGTTCTGCGCGCTCGTGATCGCCTGGGCGGGGAAGTTGATCTGCGACGAGACGCCGGCGATCCCGGGGATGCCCGCCTGCTCGATCGCGTCGGCGTCGCTCGCGACGAGCGTCATTGCTGCGCCGCGCGCCCCCTGCGTCTGCGCGGTGCCCTGGGCGGTGCCCGGCCGCACGAAGATCAGGTTCGTGCCGAGGCCGCGGATGCGCTCGGTGACCCCCTTCTGCGCACCCTGACCCACCGCGATCAGGACGATCACCGAGCTCACGCCGATGATCAGGCCGAGCGCCGTCAGCGCGCTGCGCAGGCGGTTCGCGGCGATCGCGCGCAGCGCGATGCGGACGGCATCGACGAGGCTCATCCGGAGACCGCCCGCAGCGAGGGACGTACCACGTCCTCGACGATCATCCCGTCGCGCATGCGCAGCGTGCGCCGCGCGAAGTCCGCGACGGATTGCTCGTGGGTCACGAGCACCACGGTGATCCCGCGCTGATCGACAAGGTCGGTCAGGAGTTGCATCACCTCCTGGCCGGTCTTCGTATCGAGCGCGCCGGTCGGCTCGTCGGCGAGGATCAGGCGCGGGTTGACGACGAGCGAGCGTGCGATCGCCACGCGCTGCTGCTGGCCGCCCGAGAGCTGCGTCGGCTGGTGGTGCGCGCGGTCGGCGAGGCCGACCCGCACGAGCGCCTCCGCGGCGAGATGCCGACGGTTCGGGACGCGCTGGTAGATGAGCGGGAGCTCGACCTGCTCGAGCGCCGACATGCGCGGGAGCAGGTTGTAGGACTGGAAGACGAAGCCGAATGCCGCGCCGCGGAGCTTCGCGCGCACGGAGTCGGGCAACCGGCCGACGTCGCGGCCGTCGAGCCGGTAGGTCCCGCTCGTCGGGCGGTCGAGGCAGCCGAGTATGTTCATCAGCGTGCTCTTGCCGGAGCCCGACTGCCCCATGATCGCCACGAACTCGCCAGCCCGGACCTCGAGGTCGACGTCGCGCAGGGCGTGCACAGCGCCCGCGCCGGTGAGGTAGGTCTTGGTGACCCCCTCCAGCCGGATCACCGGATCCCTCCCAGGCCGCCGCCACCGCCGCCGCCGCCCTGGAAGCCCCCGAAGCCCTGGCCCGCCTGCCCCGCCTTCGGGGTCGCGCCGGCGGTCGCGGAGGTGGCGGTCGTCGTCGCCGGGATCAGCACGGTGTCGCCCTCGCCGAGGCCGGAGGTGATCTCGATCTGCGTGCCGTTGCTCGCGCCCACCGTGACGGTGCGCGTCTCCGCGACGCCGCCCGCCCCCGGCACCAGCACGGTCGTCGTGCTACTGGCCCGGCGCACGGCGCTCGAAGGCAGCAGGAGGACGTCGGGCTTCGCGTCGATCAGGATCACCACGCTCGCGGTCATTCCGGGAGCGGGGAGCGTCTGCTGGGCACCGCCGAGCGCCCTGGCCAGCCCGGCCCCGAGGCGCCCCTGCGCACCACCGCCGGCGCCGCCCTGCTGCGACGCAGCGCCCGCGCCGCC
>VGNK01000187.1 GCA_016866055.1 Chloroflexota bacterium
CCACGCGGTACAGCGCCGTCCCGGCGCACCCGGCGAGCACCAGCGCGAGCAGCGCGGGCAGCACGGCGCCCGCCGGCGCGGCCGCGGCGACGCTCCGCCGCCGCCCCACCCCGTCTCCGAGCGCGGTCTGCGCGAGCAGCAGCAGCAGGGCGACCCCGGCGAACCACTGGAAGCGCTCGATCGGCGCGCGGTCCCGCTCCTGCTCGAACAGCGACTGGCTCATCCGCCGGAAGTCCACGGCGAGGCCCGCGATCTGGTCGACCGCGCGCACCTCACCGCCCGTCTCGCGGGCGATCCGCTCGAGCGCGGACGGGTTCGCGCGGCTCACCTCGTCGCCGACGGCGGCGCGGTCGGTCAGGCGCGCGCCGCCCTCCGTGCCGGCGAGCACGGTGTAGACCCGCACACGCTTGTCGCGAGCGCGCGAGAGCGCGACCTCGAGGCGCTCGCCCCGATCCTGAGGCTCACGATCCTCGCCGTCGGACACGAGCACGACCACCTGGGTCTTCGCCGCGGAATCGACGCTCAGCACGTTGAGCGCGATCTCGATGGCGCCGCCGAGATCGGTGCCGGGGGAGACGAGCGGCGCCTCCCCCTGCGAGCGCGCCACGAGCTGCGCGAGGGCGTCGAGGTCGGTGGTGAGCGGCGAGCGCTCGAATGCCGACCCGGCGAACGTCACGAGGCCGACGCGGTCCCCGCGCATATGCCGCAGCAGATCCTGCAGGCCGCGTGCGGCCGCCCGCGCGCGCGTCGGCTCGGCGTCCGCCGCCGACATCGAGCGCGAGACGTCGAGCGCGATCGCGACGTCGATCCCGCGTCGCTCGACGGCGATGTCTGACTCGCCCCATCGCGGGCGTGCCAGCGCGATCGCGATCAGCACGATCGCGGCCACCGCCAGCGCCGTCCGCGCGCGACGGCGCCACTCGCTCACGCCCGCGCGGATCTCGGGAGGGCCACCGTAGGCGGCATCCGCGGCGCGCCCGCGAGCGGACGCGGCCCTGAGCGCGAAGGCGACGGGGATGATCGCGAGGATCGCGAGCAGCCCGAGCGGCTGTGCGAGCTCGTACTCACCGAGCGTGAGCGCAGGCATCAGGGGTGCCTCCGCAGCCACGTCGAGCGCAGCATCAACTCGGCCACGAGCAGGCCGAGTGCGAGCACGATCAACGGCGGGGCCAGCTCGCGGAACGTCGTGAACTGTCGCTCGCCGACGCGCGAGCGCTCGAGGTCACCGATCGCTCGGTAGGCCTCCGCGAGATCGCTCTGCGTGCGCGCGTCGTAGTAGCGACCACCGGTCGTGGCGGCCATGCGCTGGAGCGTCGCGACGTCGACCGAGCCGAACACCGAGCTGCCGACGAAGCCGATCGTGTAGATGCGGACGCCGAGCGCCTTCGCGAGTTGCGCCGCCGTGAGGGGCTCGATCTCGCCGGCGTTGTTCTCGCCGTCGGTGAGCAGCACGACGACGCGGCTGCGCGCCGGCGAGTCGCGGAGGAGGTTGAGCGCCTCGGACACGCCGAGCCCGATCGCGGTGCCGTCCTCGAGCAGCCCGGGGGCGAGCGACGCGACCCGAGAGCGTATCGCGGCATGGTCGAGCGTCAGCGGCGAGAGCGTGAGCGCGCGGGCCTGGAAGACCACGAGACCGGCGCGGTCGCCCTCGAGGCGCGAGACGAACTCCGTCACCACCTGTCGCACCGCCGAGATGCGCGTGGAGCCGCCTCGGAGCGGCGTCGTCATCGAGCTCGAGACGTCCACCGTCACGACGACGTCGATGCCCTCCTCCGGGATCGTGGTGAGCGCGAGCCCCTGCCGCGGGCGCGCGACCGCGATCACGAGGAGCGCGATGGCGATCCAGCGAAGCGCGGTGGGGAGCCGGCGCAGGCGCACACGCCACGTCAGCCGCGCGGCGGCGAGGACCGGGGCGGCGTCGGCGACGATCAGCGCTGGCCCGCGCCGCCCGCGGTACGCGCCCAACGCGACGAGCGCCGCGAGGAGCGGCAGCAGCACGAGCAGCTCCGGCGTCGCGAAGATCACGCCGGCACCGCCTCTTCGCTGGCCGCGAGCCCGGCGGGTCGGGAGAGCTCGACGATCTCGTAGGCGAGCGTGAGGTCGTGATCGGCCGAGGCGGGGTCGGGATAGTCGTGCGCGTAGACGGCGGCGTCGCAGCGATCGAGCAGCCCGCTCACGAGACGCGCCTGCCAGCGGCCGACGCCGCGGTCCACCATCCGTCTCTCGAGCTCGCGGGTGGTGAGCGCTGTCGCCTGGAAGCCGAACCGCGCCTGCAGGTACTCCCGCACGACGAGCGAGATCTCCCCGTAGAAGTGCTGGTAGTGCTCGGACGCGTCGCGCGTCGGGGTGATGAGCCCATTCAGACGCAGCCGAGCGAAGCGCTCGGGCGTGACGTCGGGCGGCACGTACTCCTCGAGCGCCGCCCGCCGCCGTCGCCGGCGCCAGGCGAGGATGCCCACGATCGGCGCGGCCGTCGCGAGGGCGAGCACGGTGCCGGCGGCCGCCGACCGCACCCAACCGGGAGGCGCGCCGCCGACCGTCGCCTGGGGCTTCAACGGGCGGAGCTCGCGATCGTCCGGGCGGCGGACCGTGATCACGGTGATCGGCGGCAGCTCGATCGTCGCCTCCCCCGTGGATCCGTCCCGGCGCAGCCACGAGACCGAGACGGTTCCGAGCCTGACTTCGCCCAGCGCGAACGGCGCCAGCACGAACGTGTGCGACGTCGTCGCCAACTCCCCAATGGCGTCGAACCGCGTCTCGCCCGGGTCGACGCGGACGATGTCCAGGTCCGGCCCGGCCGTGGGCGGCTTCGAGACGCTGATGATGAGGTCCTGCGGATGACGCACGACGAGCGTGAGGAGCACGTGCTCGCCCAGCGTCGCCTGCGGGCGGTCGAACGAGGCCTGCACCTCGAGCGCGGGGAGCGGCGCCTGCGCGGCCAGCGGAGGCGCGACCGCGATCAGCAGCGCGCAAGCGAGCGCCCCGGCTGCGAGGAGCTCCCGGGCGTGTCTCGCCCCCACGCGACGCCACGCGCTCACCGCCGGCGCGCCCGTGAGCGGAAGTACGCGACGATCGGCGACACCACCTCGTCGCCGACGTGGATGATCACCTCGTCGACGCCGGCGACCGCGAGCTGCTCACTGCGCCGGGCGGCCCGCTCATGGGCGGCGGCGGCGTAGCGCTCGCGCACACGGGCATCGCTCGTGTCGAGCATGAGACGGGCGCCGCCCTCGGCAGTCTCCACCTCCAACAGCCCGACGTCTGGCAGCTCGAGGTCGATCGGGTCGACGAGCGCGAGCGCGGTGACGTCGTGGCGCCGCGCGAGCGCGCGGAGCGATGGTGCGTAGCCCGAGTCGAACCAGTCGGAGATGAGGAAGACCACCGACCGCCGCGGCAGCACGCGCTGCAGGTAGGCGGTCGCGGCGGTGATGCTCGTCCCGCGGTGCGGGTCGTCGTGGAGCAGCACTTCGCGGATCATCCGCAGCACGTGACGCCTTCCGTGCCGAGGCGGCACGAAGCGCTCCACGCGGTCCGTGAACGTGAGCAACCCGGCCCGGTCGTGGTTCAGGGCGGCCACGAAGCCGAACAGCGCCGTCAGCTCCGCGGCGGCGCCGAGCCGGCCGGTGCGGGGCCGGGCGACGAGCTGCGATCCGGAGATGTCGACGGCGCAGATCACCGCGAGCTCGCGCTCTTCGACGAACTCCTTCACCCACGGCGCGCCCATGCGGGCGGTCACGTTCCAGTCGATCCGACGCACGTCGTCGCCGGGGATGTACTCGCGCGCCTCCGCGAACTCGATGCCGGTGCCCCGGTAGATGCTGCGGTAGTCGCCGGCGAGCAACGTGCCTGCGAGGCGTCGGGTGCGGATCTCGAGCCGCTTGATGCGCGCGATCAACTCCGGCGTCAGGCCGGGAGACGCCGCGTCCTGCTCACTCCGGGGAGGCTGCGTCGTGACCACTTACGGGATCCCGACGCCCTCCAGCAGGCGCGTCACGATCTGCTCGGCGGTGATCGCCTGCGCCTCGGCCTCGTACGTGAGCACGAGGCGGTGCCGCAGCACGTCGGGCGCGAGTGCCTTCACGTCGTCCGGCATCACGTACGAGCGACGTTGCACGAAGGCGTAGGCCTGCGCGCCGCGCGCCAGGAAGACGGCGGCGCGCGGTGACGCGCCGTACTCAATGAGCGGCGTGAGGCTGGCCATCTGGTACCGCGCGGGCTCACGCGTGGCCTCCACGAGCCGCACGATGTACTCGCGGAGCCGGTCGTTCACCTCGACGCGCCGCACCGCATCCTGCAGGCGTGAGAGTTCCGTGAGCGAGACCACCGGCGTGATCTCGGGGACCGGCCCATCGAGCGACTGCGCAAGGATCGCCCGCTCCTCCTCGCGAGAGGAGTAGCCGACGAGGATCTTCAGCATGAACCGGTCGAGCTGCGCCTCCGGGAGCGGGTAGGTGCCCTCCTGCTCGATCGGGTTCTGGGTTGCGAGCACCAGGAACGGCGCGGGCAGCGGGCGCGACTCCCCGCCGATCGACACCTGCCGCTCCTGCATCGCCTCGAGCAGCGCGGACTGCACCTTCGCGGGCGCACGGTTGATCTCGTCCGCGAGCACCACGTTCGCGAAGATGGGGCCGGTCCGGACGTGGAACTCCCCGTCGCGAGGGTTGAAGACGAGGGTGCCGGTGACGTCCGCCGGCAGCAGGTCCGGCGTGAACTGGATGCGTGTGAACGTGCAGTCGACGGCGGCTGCGAGCGTCGACACCGTCAGCGTCTTCGCGAGCCCCGGGACGCCCTCGATGAGCGCGTGGTTGCTCGTGAGCAGGGCGACGAGCACGCGGTCGATGAAGGCGTGCTGGCCGACGACGACGCGGGCGATCTCCTGGCGGATCGCGCCCACGGCCGCGTGGAGTCGCTCCGCCGAGGCGGCGGGGTCGGGCAACTGCTGTGCCATCTGGTCCTCGTCCCGCGTGGTGGCGATGCGCTCACCCAGTCTAGCGCGCGCTCCGGCGGGCGGTCGGGACGGGCGTGTGGGCGGGGCTAGCGTCCCGCGGCGATCAGGCCGGCGGCGAGCACCTGGCCGACCTCATGGGCGGTGCCGAGCACGCCGAGCAGCGCCTGGACCTCCGGCAGCAGGCGGTCGAGCGCGGACGTCGACACGGAGCCGCGGGCGAGCCGGGCCGCGCTGGCGTCACGGCGGCGGATCACGATCTCGACGGGAATCTCATCGCCGGTGTGGCGGTCGAGCGCCTCACACAGGCGCCGCAGGCGCCGGAGATCCGCGCCCTCGTCGGTGGTCTCCTCCATCTGGATCTGCAGCCGGCGCGGCCCCGCAGCCTGACCCGCGTCATCGCGCGCGCCACGGCCGACCTCCGCCGCCGCCGCGGAGCCGCCGACGGCGCGGAG
>VGNK01000188.1 GCA_016866055.1 Chloroflexota bacterium
CCGCCGCCGCGCCCTCGCCCGCCGCGGCCACCGCGCCGCCCGCCGGGCTCGCCGGCGCCGGGCGCCCCGCCCCCGCCCCCGCCGGTGCCGCGGCGCGGCTGCGCGGCCGTCGTGAGCACCGAGTCCTTCGCCGTGACCCGGACGATCGCGTCCTCGGAACCGATCCCGAGGAAGCCCTTGCTACCCTCGCGGATGACGTCGACGTCGACCTGATCGCGGCGCAGGCCGAGTTGAGCGAGCGCGCGGGCGATTGCCTCGTCGACGGTCTTGCCGCTGGTCTCCGCTACCCTCATCGGTGGTCCTCGCTTCGGAATCCCCCTCGGCCGGATGGTTGGAGGCGTTGCCGCCCGCGCCGGCGAAGGCGGGGCGAGGGCGTCGGGCCGTCGCGGGCGAACCGCCCAGGCGGCGCCGGACGACCGCTGGAACGAGCGACCCCCAGGTGAAGTCGCCGGGGCCCACGAACATCCACTGGAGCACGATGCCGATCACCGTGCTCGACGCCCAGTACAGTCCGAGGCCGGCCGGCGCCACCAGCACGAACCATGAGAAGAGCGCCGGCATCATCCAGAGCATCATGGCCTGCATCTGCTGCTGCTGAGCGCTCTGCGTCGCCGTCGAGGGGGTGCGGCCCGTCGAGATGCGCTGCTGCAGCCACATCGAGGCGAAGACGACGGCCGTGAGCAGGATGCCGCCGTTCGCCTGCAGATCCACGAAGAGGAAGCTCGTGCTGAGCGGGATCGCGTGCTGAATGAAGTCCGCGTCGTAGAGGCGGTTGGAGAGGCCGACGACGCTCTCCGGCGTCGTCGCCACCGTGATGCGGATGACCTGGTAGAGCGCGATGAAGATCGGGAACTGCACGAGCTGCGGCCCGAGGCACCCGAGCGGGTTCACGCCGGACTCCCGGTAGAGCTTCATCGTCTCCTCGGAGCGCCGGCGCGGATCGGAGTACTTCTTCTGGATCTCCTGCAGCTTCGGCGAGATCTCCTGGATCTTCCGCATCGAGTGGAGCGTCCGCAGCGTCAACGGGAAGAGCACGGCCCGGGAGATCACCGTGAAGACGAGGATGGCGATCCCGAAGGAGCCGAAGCAGATCGCGCTCAGCGCGACCATCACGTTGATCAGGGGGGTCTCGAGGAAGGTCTGCCAGACGTACCCGATCGGCATCGGTGGCGGTGCCCTTTCGGCTCAGCCCGCCGCGCCGAGGCGGCTGACGGTCCCGGAGTCGGGGGCGACCCGCACGAGCTCGCCCTTCGTGGTCACGAGCAGGAGCGCGCCGTTATGGAGGAGGGGGTCGGCTTCGATGCGGACGTCGGTGAGCGTCTGGTGCCAGCGCGGCGTGCCGGTTGCGGGGTCGAGCCCGAAGACGTCGCCCTTGCGGCCGATGACGACGAGCACCCCGCTCGCGAGTGCCGGGCGCGCGCGGACGGTCAGGTCGTCGCGGTGGAACTGCCAGCGCTGCTCACCGGAGACGGGGTCGACCGCGTAGACGGAACCTCGGAGCGTGGCGGCGAACACGGCACCCTCGGCGACCAGCGGGGTGGCGGCGAACCAGCCGTCGCCCCCGAAGCGCCAGCGCTCCTTGCCGTCGGCGGCGGTGTCGAGCGCCTGCACGGCGCGATCGAGCGAGCCGACGATGAGCGCCGAGCCGTCGAGTTGTAGGTCGGCGAGGGCGGCGCCGGAGAGCGTCTGCTCCCAGCGCAGGGCGCCGGTCTGGGCGTCGACGGCGCGGATGGTGCGGCGGTCCAGGTTGCCGAGGTAGAGCACGCCGTCACGGTGCGCGACGCCCGACCAGACGCGCCCGTCGCCGGCCATCAGGCGGGTGCTGGCGCCGCTCCCGGCGTCGACCGCGAAGAGGTCGCCGCGGTCGGTGGCGACATACAGGCGGCTGCCGTCGAACGCGGGCGTGGCCACGATGTGCGCCTGGAGGTCGACGGGCCCGCCGCGCCAGCTCTCGAGCGGCCGGCCGGTGGCGGCGTCGAGGGCAACGACGTGGCCGGAGTGGGCGGCGACGAAGACGGTGCCGCCGCTCACGATCGGGCGGCCGTAGATCGCGGTGAGCTTGATCTTGTCGCCGTCGGCCGGGTAGCGCCAGCGCTGCTGGACGGTGCCCTCGGCGATGCGGACGGCGCTCAGGACGCCGGGCTGCAGTTGCACGTAGACCTGCTGACCGTCGCTCACGGGCGCGGCCCAGCCCGCGGGCGCCTCCAGGCCGTGGGTGCACCCGGAGAGGAGCGCCAGGAGCAGGAGGAACGGGAGGAGCGCGAGTGTCGCGCCCCGGCGGAGGCGCAGCCGACGGTGGGTGCGGTGTTTCACGTGAAACACGGAACGGGACTCCCGGTGGAAGCCGGTGCGCGCTCCGGCCGCGTGCGGGGCGACTGGGGAGGGGCGCCAGGGCTGCGCGTCAGGCGACATGGCGCGCGCCGTCCTGTCGCTCGCGGGCGCCGGGGCGCTCGGGGAGCGGGTCGTAGCCGCCGTCGACGCCCGGTCGACACCGGAGGAGCCGGCGGAGGCCCATCCAGCTGCCGCGGAGGACGCCGAAGCGCTCGATGGCGGTGTACGCGTAGGCGGAGCAGGAGGGCTCGTAGCGGCAGCGCGTGCCCAGCAATGGGGAGACGCCCGCCTGGTAGAGGCGGATCGCACCCAGCGCGGCCCGCCGCGCGGCACCCGGAGGCGTCACGATGCACCGCCTTCGAGGCCGCGCGCGCGCCGCAGGCACTGCGCGGCGGCGTCGCGCAGTTCGGCATAGCTGGCGCCGCCGGCCGCATCCTGCGCGATCGCGACGACGTCGAGGCCGGGGCGCACGGGAAGCTCTCGCATGATCGCTCTCAGCCGCCGCTTCACCCGGTTGCGGACGACGGCGCTTCCGACCCGCCTCCCGACGGAGAACCCGAAGCGGGTCCGGGGGAGGTCGCTGCATCGCACGGCGACGTGCAGGAGCGGATGCCGCGCGCGGCGGCCCGACCGCATCACCGCCCTGAAGTCCTGGCTGCGCCTGAGCCGATCCGCCCCGCGCGCCGGTGCCTTGCGCCGCGCCGGCTTCACGGTGGGAGGATGCCTAGACGGCGAGCCGCTTCCGACCCCGTGCGCGCCGTCGGGCGAGCACCTCGCGCCCGCCCTTCGTCGCCATGCGGGCGAGGAACCCGTGCTTGCGCTTCCGGGGGATTCGCTTGGGCTGCCACGTCCGCTTCGGCACGGCGTTCTCCGATCGTGTGGGCAACTGAGTATAGGAAGCGGCCACCATACGGGCAACGCTCGCGCCGGGCGGCACCAGCCCGTCGCGAGCGATCGCGCGGCCCCCGGCCGGTGGGGCGCCCCCTACGGGCCCCCCGGCCAGCTGAACGCGGCGAACGCCCAGTCGAGGAGCAGGCGCGCGTCGCGCTCCCGCGTGGGCGCGTCGAGCAGCACCACGATCACGCGGCGGCCGCCGCGTGTCGCGGACGCGGCGAGCGTGCGCCCGGCTTCGTCGGTGAAGCCGGTCTTGAGCCCGTCCACGCCCGGGTACCACCCGACCAGCGCGTTCGTGTTCCAGAGCTCGATCTGGCGCGACCCGTAGGCGACCCAGCGGGCGGCCCCCACCGCCGCCTCGAGATCGGGGTGGGCGAGCGCGGCGCGGGCGAGCTCAGCGAGGTCCCGCGCCGAGGAGAGATGGCGGGGCCACGGGGCCACGGGGCCACGGGGCCACCTCGGCAAGGCCGTCCGGGTCGCGCAGCGCGTGGACGAGCGACGCCTGCCGCCCGCTTCCGGGGCCCGACCACGCCCGGTAGGCGTCGGCGCCGAGGCCGTGGGGACCGGCGAAACTGGTCTGCGCGAGGCCGAGCCGCCGCTCGAGGGCGGTCAGCTCGGCCACGAACGTCGCCAGGTCGCCGGAGACGTCGTGCGCGAGGGCGAGGGCCGCGTCGTTCCCCGAGCACAGGAGGAGGCCGTAGACCAGGTCGAGGAGCCGGAAGCGGTCACCCGGCTGCAGCCCCATCAGGATGCTGTCGGGGTCCGCGATGGCGGGTGTGTGGGTGACGGCCTCGTCGACGGTCACCCAGCGGTCGAGTCGGCCGGTCTCGGCCGCGAGCACGGCGTAGCGAGCTTGGTCAGGCTGGCGGGTGGGAGCGGGCGCTAGCGGTCGCGCTCGAAGAGGACCGCGCCGGTGGCCGCGTCGACAACCACGGCGCCGCCGCCGGGGCGGGGGCGGCGGGAGCGTGTCCGGGCGGCGGCGCGGGGTTGCCGGCCACGGCGGCGCCGGGGCGGGAGCGCAGCGTCGGCCAGGCGAAGCCGAGCGCCGCCGCGGCGACGAGCGCCACCGCGAGCAGCACGACCGCCCGTCCGCTGGACGTCAGCACGTCTCGGCTCCCCCCGCCCGCGACGGCCTCCGCGCCGGCGCCCTCAGCGCAGGGCCGGCGCGGGAGCGCCCGCGTAGATGTATCGATACCACGCGTAGTTCTCGAGGACGCGGGGCACGAACCGCCGCGTCTCCTCGAAGTCGATCGCCAGCAGGAAGCCGTCGGCGCCGCGCAGCCGCTGGGCGTCGCGCCAGCGCTGGGCGCTCCCACCGCCGGCGTTGTAGGCGGCGGTCGCGGCGAAGACGTCGCCGTCGAAGCGCGCGAGCTGGTGCGCGAAGTAGTACGCGCCGAAGCGCAGGGAGGTCGCGGGCTCGAGCAGCGCCGCGGGGCTCCAGGGCACGCCGAGCGCGCGCGCGATCTGGGCGCCGGTCGAATCGATCACCTGGGTGAGCCCCCGCGCGCCGGCGAACGAGACGGCCCCGGGGTCGAAGGCGGACTCCTGGCGGACGAGCGCGGCGAGGAGCAGCAGGGGGACCCCGAACTCACGCGCTGATTCCGCCATCTCCTGCTCGAACGGGAGTGGATATGAGAGTGCGAGGATGCTCCGCGGTGCTGAGAGCTGCTGAGCTGGGGAGATCGTCGCGAGAAGCGTGCGCCCGGCTGCCGATTCGACGTCGTGGAGGCCGAGGGCGGCGGCGGCGCGCGCGAGGTCGACGAGCTCGTGCGGGCGTCCGCGGGCGACCGCGACGAGGTCCCGCAGTAGGGCGCGCGCGATCGCGGGCTCGCCGGCGGTGGCGAGTTCGCGCGCGAGCAGGAAGCGAGCGTCGCGCAGCACGGCGCCCTCGGCGCCGGGCGCGACCGGCTCCGCGCCGAGGGCCTGGGCGATCCAGGCGTTCTCGCCGCGGTCACGGGCGGGTACGGCGACGCGCTCGGAGCGCGTGGGATCGGGGAGCGGCGCCGTGGCGCGCTCGCCGATGAGCGCCGGAAGG
>VGNK01000189.1 GCA_016866055.1 Chloroflexota bacterium
GCCCGCGCCGCGCTCACGCGCTGCGCGCGCGGGTGACCGCCGCGCCAGCGCCATCGCGATCGCCGCGAGCGCCAGCACCGTGAGCACCGAGACCGGCGCTGGCAGCACGACCGCCGCGACCGCGGCACCGGCGACGAGCGCCCCGACGACGGCGGCGAGTCGCAAGGGGCGCATCGCCGTCAGGGCGCGAACTTGTAGCCCACCCCGCGCACGGTGAGGATGTGGGCCGGGTGGCTCGGGTCGTCCTCGAGCTTCTCGCGCAGCCAGCGGATGTGCACGTCGACCGTGCGCGTCTCGCCGGCGTACGAGAAGCCCCACACCGCCTCCAGGATCAGCTCGCGGGTGAGTGCCTGGCCCGGGTGGCGCATCAGGAACTCGAGCAGCTCGAATTCCCGCGGGCGCAGCGTCACGAGCTCCCCCTGGCGGCGCACCTCGTGCGCCGTCGCGTCGAGCGTGATCCCGGCGGCCGCGAGCACGGCCGCCGGCTCGCGCTGCTCGCTCCCCGCCTCGCGCGAGAGGCGGTCGCGCCGCAGCAGCGACGCGACCCGCGCGCGCAACTCGCGCATCGAGAACGGCTTCGTCACGTAGTCGTCGGCGCCGAGGTCGAGCCCCTGCACCCGGTCGGCCTCGCCGGTGCGCGCGGTCAGCATCAAGATCGGGACCGCCTGCTCGTCGCGCAGGATCCGGCAGACGTCGAGCCCCGACATCCGCGGCAGCATGACGTCGAGCACGATCAGGTCGGGCTGCGCGCTCCGCGCGGTATCGAGGCCCGCCACCCCGTCGGCCGCCCGCAGCACCTCGTGCCCGTCCGCCTCGAGGTTGTAGGCGACCGCGTCGAGGATCGCGGCGTCGTCCTCGACCACCAGCACCCGCGGCATGCGCCTGCCCTCCGGCGGAGCAGCGTAGCGGACGCCCCCGGGAGCGTCGCCCCGGCCCGCTACGCCGCGCGCAGGCGCTCCACGCGGGCGCGCGCCCCGAGGCCCGCGGCGCGCTCGTCGAAGCGCCGGAACTCCGCGGAGGCGAGCCAAACCTCCTCCGCCGCGACCCTCGAGCAGTGCGTCGTCAGCAGCACCGAGCGGCGCGACAGCCAGCGATGCGCCACCCGCAGCCGCGCGCCCGCTTCGTCGCCCGATCGAGCCGCCGCACGTCGAGCAGGACGCGCGCCCACGCCCGCATCGACGGGAGGTGCCACGCGGTGATCAGCACGAGCGCGGGAGCGGGCGACGCGGACCCTCCCGCTGGGGGCTCCTCGCGCATCCGTCCCTCGCCTCCCCCGTGGTCGCGCGCGGCACGCCCGCGCCGACCCCGCGCGATCCTACGCGGTGACGCGCGCGCGCCGTCCTACACTCACCCCATGTGCGGGCGCTTCACGCTCACCTCGGACGATCGCGGCTGGCTCGCGGCCGAGCTCGGCGTCGACCCTGCGTCGCTCGAGGAGCTCTCCGAGGTTGTCCACCCGCGCTTCAACATCGCGCCGACGCAGCCTCACTGGATCGTGCGGGCGCTGCGCGAGGATCGCGTGGCGTCGGCGGCGACGTGGGGGCTCGTCACGCACCCCGACCGCGCGCGCGAGGCCGCCCGCTTCATCAACGCGCGCGCCGAGGACGCCGAGCGCCGCCCCCTCTACCGCGACACCTTCCGCGAGCGGCGCTGCGTGGTCCCCGCGGACGGCTTCTTCGAGTGGGTGGCGGGCCCGGCCGCCGCGCGCCGACCGTTCTGGTTCCACCGCCCCGCCGGCGGGCTGCTGCGCTTCGCCGGCCTCTACGCACCTGAGGGCGCCGGCGGGCCGGGCGCGCCCGCCACCTTCACGATCCTGACGACCGCCGCAAACGAGACGGTCTCGCCGGTGCACGACCGCATGCCGGCCATCCTCGCCGACGACGGGGCCGCGGAGGCTTGGCTCCGGGCCGCCGACGCGCGGGAGCTGCGCGCGCTGCTGGCGCCGGTCCCCGGGGCCTACCTCGTTGCCCGCGCGGTCTCGCCGCGGGTGAATCACGTGTCAAATGACGACCCCGCTTGCCTCGCGGAGGTCGACCGCGCCGTGCAGAGCCGCCTCCTGTAGCGGCAGCGACCCGGTCCCCACGATCGGGGTTTCCCTCATCCAGGGGGCCCCCAGAATCGCCGAGAATCGGTGCGAACGATGAAGAACCCGCTCGCGGTCGCCGGGGTGCCGTCGACCGATCTGGTGGCGGTGCCGATCGCGGTCGTCTCCCACGTGCGGCGGCCGAACTTCCCGGTGTTCGACGTCCGCGGCGCCGTGCTGAGCCCGGGCAACCGCACCGTGCGCGACACCGAGATGGTCTACATCCTCGCGGACGGTCACGCCGACCTGCTCGACACGCTCCGCCAGCACCTCACCCAGCTCGTCGCGGCGCCGTCGCTGCCCGAGCTCCACCGCGCCTGGACGCTCCACTTCGTGCTCCACCACGAGGTCGAGCAGCTCGTCGCCAGCGTCCGGGAGTCGGAGCCGCCGCTCGGCCTGCCCGTGGCGCTCGAGGCGCTCACGGTCTTCCTCGCGAAGACCGGACGGGCGCCGCAGTTGCTCCTGCAGATCATCGAGGACGACCCGGCGACGCTCGCCACGGTCGCGTTGCACACCGCGATCCACGTGCTGATCCTCGCGCAGGCGACCGGCGTCCGCCGCGTCGAGCAGCTCAGCGCGCTCGCCTTCGGCGCGGTCTTCGCCGACGTCGGCGTGCCGCGCGGCGACTTCGCGCGCTGCTCAACGAGCAGCCGAGCATCGAGGAGCTGAGCCGGCTGCGCGCGCACCCACGCCGCTCGCTGCAGGTGATGCGTCGCATGGGCCTCACCCCGCAGGCCGCGCAGGAGGCGGTGCTCCAGCACCACGAGCGATGGACCGGCGACGGCTTCCCCGAGGGGCTGTCCGGGGAGGCGCTCCCGTTCCGCGCGCGCTGTGGCGGTCGCCAACCGCTACGCCCTCCTCACCGCGCAGCGCATGGCCAGCCGCAAGCCGCTCCCCCAGACGCCGATCGGTACCCTCGCGGCGGTCCAGGGAGACTTCGACCCGAGCCTCAGAGCGTCCTCGTGAAGCTGCTGGGGCAGCACGCCCCCGGCCAGCGCCGCCGCCGCTAGGCCCGCAGCACCGCGCCGCGTCGCCCTCCCCGCGTCACGCCCTCGCGCGCGTGTAGACCTTCCGGATCCCGGGCAGCAGCGTGCGCGTGCCGACGAGCTCGACCCGATCGAGGTCGGGGCGCGTGGTGATGTAGCGCTGCACGAGCCGTCCGATCGGTTGCGCGATCACGACCCCGAGCATCGCCGCCGTGAAGGCGTTGCCGAAGCGCCGGCGCACCGGGCCCGTCGAGAGCACCGCGGTCGCCGCGCCGGCGGCGAGCAGCCCCGCCACCGCGATGTTCGTGCCGCAGAGCGGGGAGACCGCGAGCGACGCCTCGCCCCTCTGCAGGCGCGCGAGCGCCTCGCGCGCGCAGCGGTCGAGCTCGGACTCGTCGACCTCGCCGAGGATGAAGAACCCGTCCCCGCTCGCGCGACCGGCGAGTCGCGTCGGCCCGTGGCGCGCGAGGAAGACGGCGACCGTCGCGTGCTCGAGCGCGTGGTTGCGACGAACGGCGTCGATCCAGCGACAAGGCATCACGGCTCCTTCGACGGCCTGGCGGGTGTCGGTGGGGGCGGCCAGTATAGGCCGCTACCGCGCCCGGCTCGTCCCAGGTGTCCCCACTTCGAAGTCTGCGACGACGAGCACGTTGATCTGCACCGGCGGGCCGGTCGCGTTCGGCGACTGGATCGTGATGGTGCCCGTGCTCCGCGCGCGCGGGAGCAGCGTCGGGTTCACCGTGACCGCGAGCGTGCCCCCGGGGCAGAGGGGACCGGAGCAGCTCAGGTCGCCCCCGACGGCGACGCCGGCCGGCGGCGAGAGCACGAGGAAGTGGTCGCTCGTGGTCGCGTGCCACGAGAGGATGCCGGTGCCGGCGTTGCGGATCGAGACGGTCGCGGTCGATTGCGCCGGCGAGCCGCGCGTGAGCAGCGTGATCGAGCGGTCGCCGGTGACCGAGAGCGCCGGCGACCCGAGCGCGCGCTGCGCGAAGTCCGCGGCCACCACGGGCGGCACCGCCACGTTCGCCGGCTGGGGAGTCGGGATGTCCATTTCCGAGTAGGGGAACTGGAAGCGCGCGGGCGCGAGCGCGTTGAAGAAGACCGGCTGCGTGAGGTCGGGCAGCGCGGCGGCCACCGGGGTCCACAGCAGCTGCTGGTTGCGGCTCGGCGGGTTCGCGAGGCAGCCCCAGACGAGCTCCTGGTACGGGTAGCGGTTGCGCGCCTGGGTGCCGTCGCAGCGGAACGCGGGGCGCGGCCAGCCGAGCGACGGCGCGAGCGGGTGGTTGCTCTGCGAGGAGCCCGGCCCGGTGAACCCGTTGTAGGCCCAGACCGCGAAGTACCAGTTCTCGATCAGCTGCGGGTTGCCGCCCGTGTCGGTGCCGGCGATCGGGCGCATCTCGGGCGACTGGTTCCACTTGTCGGCGAGGATCCACGCGCCGCGCGCGATGTTGCTCACGTAGTGGGTGGCGACCCGCACCTGCCGGTCGGTCGGGCGGTTCTGGTCGCCGAGGGGAATCGTCATGCCGGTCGTCACCTGCATGACGCCGTGGCCGCAGTCGAACGAGACGAGCGCGTCGCCGACGGCGTGGAAGGCGACCGAGCGGGAGGCCATCGTCAGGTCGGACTCGACCCAGCCGATCGCCTTCAGCAGGGCGGCCGGGAGGACGGCGGGGCCGTCGGCGCGGCCGCTGCGGGTGCCGATGCGCACCGGGGGCAGCCCGAAGAAGGTATCGCCGGGGAAGAGGCGGTTGACGGCCGCGGCGTCCATCGCGGCGAGGTACGCCTGGCGCTGCTGGTCGGCCTCGTAGGTGTGCGGCCGGCGCGGGTCGAAGGCACACGCCTCGACGTGCCGCCCCGCCCCAAGCGTGACGGCGGCGAGGATCGCGATCAGCGCCGGCGGAGCCCACAGCCAGCGCCGGCTATGCACGTCCGATCCAGCCGATGAAGATCAGCTCCGTGGCGCTCGAGAGCGGGATGCGCTTCCCCTCGTCGGTGGCGACGATCACCATCGAGGCGTTGCCCGGGCGGTGCGAGTTCGTCCCGTCGAACGACCGCACGACGAGGTAGGCGCCGTCGGCGCTCCACGCGAGCGGCACGTCGAAGCCCCGCGCGGGCGGTGGCAGCGCGCGCACGCGGCCGTCGAGCCCGAGCACGGCCGCCGGTTGGCGCGGCGACTCGAACGCCTCCTG
>VGNK01000190.1 GCA_016866055.1 Chloroflexota bacterium
ACCGCTCACGCACATGCAGCACGCACGGGTCACGTGCGTCCGACCGCCCACGGCCCATCCGCCCCACCATCATCATGGTGATTGCGCTCGGAACGAGCCGCTCGAACGATGTCGGCACCAGTGGGAACAGCATGGAGGGCATCCAGGTGACCGTGGGATCCTCGTGGTCTCGGAGACGGCTGGCACGGCGGACGGTGTTGCGTGGCGTCTCGACCGCGGGCGCCGGGCTACTGGGTGCCGCGCTGATCGGGTGCCGGGGGGGGGGCGACGAGCCGGCGGCACCCTCCACGGGCGCGACCGCCGCGCCGGCATCGAAGGCGCAGGCGGCGGCCGCGCCGGGCAAGCCGAAGAGCGGCGGCATCCTACGCTACGCCTCCAGCTCGGCGATCGCGCACTTCGATCCGCACCAGAGCGTGACGCCGGCGTCGCAGACGAACCTCTGGCATCTGATCGGGAACCAGCTCGTGCGGATGAACTCGACGAAGCTGCTCGTCGAGGGCGACCTCGCGATGTCCTGGGAGAACCCGGACCCACAGACCTTCGTCTTCAAGATGCAGCCGAACGCGCGGTGGCACAACGAGGCGCCGATGAACGGTCGCCCGATCACCGCGCAGGACGTGATCTACAGCCTGAAGCGGACTGCCACGAACGAGCCGCTGTTCGTGCGGAAGTCGCAGTACGGGAACGTGAAGACCTTCGAGGCGGTGGACGACCGGACCGTGAAGCTCGTGCTCTCCGAGCCATCGGTGCCGTTCCTCGCGACGCTGGGGGACGTCTACGAGACCGTCGTCGCGAAGGAGGTCGTCGAGAAGCACGGCGACCTCAAGCAGGTGCAGGCGGCGCACGGCGGCGGCCCGTTCATGGTCGACAAGAGCACGTTCGACAAGGACGTGGGCGGGAAGTTCCGGCGCAACCCGGACTACTTTAAGAAGGACGCCGCCGGCGGCAAGATCCCCTACCTCGACGGGATCGAGTACCAGTTCATCGGCGACGCGTCGGCGCTCTACGCGGCGCTCACGACGGGCAAGGTCGACATCGGGTCGGTCCCGCCCGAGAACGAGGCCGACTTCCGGCGCGGCAACCCCAACTGGCAGATCAACGAGATCAAGGGGCTGAGCCGCGACGGGATCCTGCTGAACACGTCGAAGGCGCCCTTCACGGACGTGCGCGTGCGCCTGGCCATCTCGCACGCGCTCGACCGCAACCTCATCCTCAAGCTCGGCCGCGGCCGCGGCACGCTGACCCCGGCGGTGTCGCCCGCGATGGAGTACTGGTCGCTGCCCTCGGCGGAGCTCCAGAAGTACCCGGGCTTCCGCAAGGAGGGGGACAAGGCGGCGATCGAGAAGGACCGCGCCGAGGCGAAGAAGCTGCTCGAGGCGGCGGGACACAAGGACGGCTTCGAGATGCCGATGGAGACGACGACCGCGTACTCCTACAACCTGCTCGCGGAGACCGCGATCCCGCAGCTCCAGGCGATCGGGCTCAAGTTCAAGATCACGCTCCTGGAGTGGGGGGTGCTCAAGGAGCACGAGGCGACCGGGAACTTCACGATTGCGGCGAGCAACTGGTACTCGGGCCCGGAGCCGGACCTGCACCTCTACCTCTACCACCACAAGGCGGGGGGCCGGAACTACTCCAAGCTCGACGACCCGGAGTTGAACTCGCTGATCGAGAAGCAGCGCGTCGAGTTCGGCCGCGAGGCGCGCCGCGAGCTGATCTACAAGGCGCAGCGACGGCAGCTCGATCTGGCGGCGCCGGTGTGGATCATCTCGCCGGGTGGCCTCTCCGTGCAGGCGCCGCACGTGCGCGACTACGGCGCGCGACCGGTCGCGGCGGCGTGGGATAACGAGACGGTCTGGTTCGACAAGGCCTAGCCTGCGCCGGCAGGCCCTAACGGAGCGGGCGCGCCGGGCACGGGCGCGCCCGCTTCTGCAACGAGGAGGAGAACCCCGGGGTGGCCAAGTACGTCGCTCGGCGGCTCGTGCTCACCGTGCCGTCGCTCGCGATCGTCACGGTGATCGTCTTCTCGCTCGTGCGCATCGTCCCGGGGTCGCTCGCGGTCGCGCTGCTCGGCGACGACTACAGCAAGGAGGCGGAGGCGAAGCTCAACGCGGAGCTCGGCCTGGACGGCGCGCTCCCCGTGCAGTACGTGCGGTGGTTGCGCGACCTGTCACAGGGCGATCTCGGCGCCTCGCTGCTCGACCGGCGTCCCGTGGGCGAGCTGCTCGCCAAGCGCGCGCCGGTGACGATCCAGCTCAGCCTGATGACGCTGGCGTTCGCGATGGTGATCGGGCTGCCGATCGGGCTCGTCTCGGCGCTCAAGCCGAACTCGCCGGCCGACTTCGTGCTGCGGAGCGCCGCGATCTTCGGGCTCGCCGCACCCAGCTTCTGGCTCGCGACGCTCTTCCTCGTCTACGCCGCGAACTGGTTCGGGTATTCGCCGCCGATCTTCTACGCGGCGCCCTGGTCGGACCTCGGAACCAACCTGCAGATGATGCTCTGGCCCGCGCTGATCTCGAGCGTGGTCGGCGGCGCGGTGATCATGCGGATGACGCGGGCGATGATGCTCGAGGTCATCCGCGAAGACTACATCCGCACCGCGTACGCGAAGGGCCTGACGCAGTCGTACATCGTGATCCGCCATGCGCTGCGCAACGCGCTCATCCCGGTCGTCACCGTCTTCGGGCTCTCCGTGGCGAACATCCTGAGCGGTTCCGTGATCTCCGAGACCGTGTTCGGCCTGCCCGGGATGGGCCGCCTGCTCGTGACGTCGGTGCTCGCGCGCGACATGCCGGTGGTGCAGGCGATCACGATCATCTCGGCGGCGGTGGTCATGCTCGTCAACATCGGGATCGATCTCACGTACGCCTACCTCGACCCGCGGCTTCGCTACAGCTGACCGTGCGGTTCGCGAAGGAGCGCCCCTGATGCGGCAGGCCACGACCGTCGGCACACTCGAGGTGCTGGCGCTTGGCGATCGCGGTTTGGGGGCGCGCCTGCTGCGCCGCGTCGGGCGGTTCGCGCGGCGCCAGCCCCTCGGCTTCATCGGAGCGGTGATCATCGCGCTGCTCATGTTCGTGGCGGCCGGCGCGCCGCTGATCGCCCCCTCGCCGCCCGACGAGATCTCCACCGACCGGCTCGTGGGGCCCGGGCAGCGCGGGCACCTGCTCGGCACCGACTCGCTCGGGCGCGACGTGTTCAGCCGCGTGATCTACGGCGCGCGCGTCTCGATCACGGTCGGCTTCCTCGCCGTCGGGCTGTCGACGACGCTCGCCGTGGTCATCGGCGTGACCTCGGGGTACGCGGGCGGCTGGGCCGACGCGATCGTGCAGCGGTTCGTCGACGCGCTGATGGCCTTCCCCGGGCTCGTCCTGCTCGTTGCGCTCGTCGCGGTGTTCGGCCCCGGCATCACGCAGCTCGTGCTGATCCTGGGGGTCGTGGGGTCGGCGGGGAACGCGCGCGTCTTCCGCTCGGCGGTGCTCGCGATCCGGAGCAACGCCTACCTGGAGGCGTGCGTCGGCCTCGGCGCCTCGCCGCTGCGCGTGATCGTGCGGCACGTCCTCCCGAACATCTTCGCGCCGATGATGATCTCGGTGACGGTCGCGCTCGGCGGGATCATCCTCGCCGAGGCGGGGCTCAGCTTCCTCGGGCTCGGCGTGCCGCCTCCCGCCGCCTCGTGGGGGAACATGCTGAGCGTCGACGGACGGCGCTTCATGCTCACGGCGCCGTGGCTCGCGATCGTCCCCGGGATCGCGATCACGCTGGTCGTCTTCGCGTTCAACATGCTGGGCGACGCGCTGCGCGACGTGCTCGACCCCCGCCTGCGCGGCCGGCGGTAGCTCTCCCGGGCCCGTCGCGCGCTACCCTCGCGCGCGAAACGGGTCCGCCGCCCGCGGCGCGGGCGGCCGCGGGGGAGATGCACGCACATGGTCCGCACGAAGGACGGCGTCCTGCTGCTCGACAGGGAGGCAAACGGCCGCATCTGGGTGATCACGATGAACCGCCCCGAGCGCCTCAACGCGCTCAACGGCGAGCTGCGCAAGGCGCTCTACGAGTCCTACTGGGAGTTCGCGCACGACGACGAGGCGTGGGTCGCGATCGTCACCGGCACCGGCCGCGCCTTCTGCACCGGGCAGGACCTCCGCGAACGCACCGAGCGCGACGCCGCGCGCCTCGCCGGCCGCCCCGACCCGATGGTCCAGCTTCCCGAGCACCTCGTGGACATCTTTCCGCTCTCCGAGAAGCTCCACTGCTGGAAGCCGATGATCGCCGCGGTGAACGGCATCGCGGTCGCCGGCGGCTTCAACCAGGCGATGCAGTGCGACGTGCGCATCGCCGCCGACACCGCGGAGTTCGGGGTCACCGAGGTGCGCTGGAACCAGGGCGCAGGCTGGGTGCACCGGCTGCCACAGATCATCGGGCTCGGCAACGCCCTCGAGCTCGTGCTCTGGGGCGACCGTCGCATCCCCGCGCAGCGCGCCTACCAGTGGGGGATGGTGAACGAGGTCGTCCCCGCCGAGCGCCTGCTTCCGACCGCGATGGAGTGGGCGACGCGCATGCTCGAGCTGGCGCCGCGCTCGGTGCGCAACCTCAAGGAGATCCTCTACCGCGGCTCCTGGGCGCAGCCGGTCGACGCGCAGCGCTTCGGCGCCGTGCTCGAGCGCAACCTCGCGGGGATGGAGGACTCGATCGAGGGGCCGAGGGCGTTCGCGGAGCGCCGCCCGCCGGTGTTCAGGAACCGGTAGCGCGCGGACCCGCTCGCGAGCGGGGGCCGCGCGCCCCGCGGACGGGCCGGCGCAGTCGCGCCGTCCCCGCGCCGTGGCGCGGTGGGAGATTGCGCGCGCCAGACGGCACGAGGCTCCGCGGGGGTCGCCGGGTCCTGCAACGGGACCGCGCTCGGTGAGGCGCCCGCGTCTCCTCCGCCCCTTCGCGCTCGTGGCGGCGGCGTCGATCGTCGGCGCCGGGTTCGCCCTGTCTCCGGGCGCCGACGCGCAGCAGCCCCCGACGGTGACGCCACTTCAGCCCGTCCCGACGGTGGGGCCGGTGCGCGACGCGAGCGCGCCGCCGGCGGGTGGTGGCGCGAGCGGCGCGCTCGCGTCGGGCGCGCGGAGTGCGAGGGGCTCTCCGTGGCGGAATGGGAGAGCGCTCGGCGGGGTGCCCAGAGCATCGGACGGCAGGACCTCGCGAACCGCGCCCAGGCGCGCATCAACCTGCTCAACACCGCGCCGCCTGCGCCGCCCGCGGCCCCGCCG
>VGNK01000191.1 GCA_016866055.1 Chloroflexota bacterium
GCTTGCTCGGCCTCGCGGCCGGCCTGCCGGATCGGCCCCGGCGTCGCGGCGTCGGTGAAGCGGCGCAGGCGGTCGGCGACCGCGCGGAAGCTGCGCTCCACGTCCGCGGTGGCGCGCCGCACGACGTCCGGGGTGGCCTGCTGCGAAGCGGCGCGGAGCTCGGCCTGCGCGAGCCGCAGCACGACCTCGAGCTCGACGAGGGTCTCCTCGAGCGCGGCCTCCGTCTGGCTGAGCGTCTGGCGACCCGGGCGGTTCCCGCGCGGCCGCTCGTCCACCACTGACCGTGTCCCTCCAGTGACGCACAGCGTAGCGAACGCCGGGCTCACGAGCCCGCGCTCAGCCGCGTGCGCACGCTGTGCTACGGTCGCGCGCGATGACCACGCACCTCGACGGCGACGGCGCCGCCCCCGCCTACCACCGACTCGACCTCCCGGAGCCGCCCCCGGGCCGGCCGTACGTGATGATCAACATGATCATGTCCGCCGACGGACGGACCGTCATCGAGGGGACCGAGCGCGGGCTCGGTTCGCCGACCGACCAGCGGCTGATGCGCAAGCTGCGCAGCCTCGCCGACGTCGTGCTGAACGGGGCCAGCACGCTGCGCGCGAGCGGCTCCTCGTCGCGCCTGGACGACGCGGCGCTGGAGGCCGCGCGCGCCGAGCGCGGTCGCGCGCGCGTCCCGACGGCGGCGGTGATCACGGGCTTCGGCGACCTCCCGCTCGAGCGCGCGTTCTTCACCGCCGATGACTTCGAGGCGGTCGTCTACGCCGGCGCCACCGTGCCGCCCGAGCGGCTGCGCGCGATCGAGGCCACGCGACGTCGCGTCTTCCGGCTCCCCGCGGAGGCGCCGCTCCCGTGGATGCTCGCGCACATGCGGCGCGAGCTCGGCGCGCGCGTGCTGCTCGTGGAGGGCGGTTCCGCCACCAACGGCGCCCTCGCCGACCTCGGGCTCGTCGACGAGTTCTTCCTGACGCTCGCGCCGCGCATCGTGGGCGGCCGCGATGCGCTGCCGGCGGTGCGCTCGGATCGCCCGCTCTCGCTCGACCGCGTCGCCGCGCTCGACCTCGTGAGCGCTGCCCCGAATCCGCAGACGGGCGAGGTCTACCTCCGCTACCGGGTGCGGCGCGATTGAGCCGCGGCCGCGGGTCTGCCTCCGCTACCGGTGGCGAGACCGGGTGGCGGCCGGCGCCGCCTGCTCGCCGACCGCCCCCGCGGCGATCAGAGCGTCGATGCGGTCCGTGGCGAAACCCGCCTCCGCGAGCAGCTCGCGCGTCTGCTCGCCCGCAAGCGGCGCGCGGCGCGAGGGCGCGCTGACGGCGTCGGAGAAGAAGAGCGGCGAGCTCACGACGCGCAGGCGTCCTTCGACCGAGTCGTCCATCTCCGCGACCATTCCGCGCTCGGCGAAGTACGGGTGCGTCGCGGCGGCGGGCATCGACTTCGTCACGCCGTATGGGGCGCCCGCACGCTCCAGCCCCCGCGCGACCTCGTCGATCGTCAGCGACGCGACCCAGCCCGCGACCTTCGCGTTGGCGGCGGCCTGGTCGGACGGCATCGCCTCGCCGGCGTGGCCCAGTCCCTCCGCGATCCGCTTCCAGTTGTGCAGGCCGCCGATGTTGATCGTGACGTGACCGTCGCGCGTGGCGTGCACGGGGTGGCGGACCGGCGTCCAGTTCGCCTCGGTCTCGCCGTTCAGGGCCGGCACCGCCACCTCGCTGAGCATCGCGAGCTGGCAGTCCATGAGCGTGACGTCGATGCGCTGCCCGCGGCCGGTGCGACCGCGGTCGTAGAGCGCGGATACGATCGCCGAGAACGCGCTCATCCCGGTGACGATGTCCGCCACGGTGACGCCCGGCGCGAACGGCGCGTGGCCGCCCTGCGCCTGTTGCTGCACCCAGAGCCATCCGGCCTCCGCGTGCGCGGTCGCGCCGTAGGCGCGGCGGTGCGAGAACGACCCGCTCTGACCGAATCCGGAGATCGAGGCGAACACGAGCCGCGGGTTCCGCTCGGAGAGCATGTCGTAACCGAGCCCGAGCCGGTCCATCACCCCCGGCGTGAAGTTCTCGACGACCACGTCGACCGAGGCCGCGAGGTCACGCGCGACCGCGCCCCCGTCCGGGTGCTTGAGGTCGATGCTGATCGAGCGCTTCCCGAGGTTGTTTGCCACGCTCCCGTTGCTCCGTACCGGCTGCGCGGCGCGGGGCGGCAGCGGGCCGTCGACCTTGATCACGTCGGCGCCCATGTCCGCGAGCATCCTCGTGCAGTAGGGGCCAGCGACCACGCGGGTGAAGTCGAGGACGCGGATGCCCTCGAGGATGCGGCGACCGTTCGTCACCTGGCGCTCCCTCCCGTGTCCGGGGATCCAGAGGGTAACGATGCGGGGGCGGCGGGCCGGTGTCCAGCGGGAAGGAGGACGGGGGCCTGGGCGCCGGCAACCACCTGGGGCGCTCGCCGCATCGAGTCAGCGGCCGCTCGCGTCGACGCGGGAACGACGAGGGGACGCCGGCACGGCCTTCGAGTCAGCCGCCGCGTCAAGCGAGGAGGGGCGCCCGCGCGCCCCACTGGTCAGACGGTACCGGAGATAGAAGAGGGAACGAGCCGCGGGGTGGAACGTCTGCCAGGGCCGGTAGTAGACAGACGTTCCACCCCGCGCCTCGTTCCCTGGCCTGCGTCCGTGCGGCGGAGCAGGCGGGAACACGAGGTGCGGGCTAGCCTCCACAGGCTCCGGTCGCGAGCGCGGGCGCGTGCGTGGCGACGAACGCCAGCAGCCCGGCGACGAGCCCGAGGACGATGCGCGAGTGCTTCACCGCGGATCCCTTCCGGCCCCCCGCTCACCCACCCGGTTGCGCGGGACACCATCAAACTAGGGACGGGGTTCTCGCCAACCTCTCGCCAGATCGGACGGCCCAGCCGACGAATCTGGGCAAATCTGCGAGATGAGCCAGTTGGCCCCGCCGCGACTCTCCAACACCGTGAGAGTCGGCGCCCCCCCGCCCCGAACTTGAGGGTCCGCACGCGCCGCCGGCTCGGGATCAGCCGTCCAGCGCCGCTCCCGACAGGACCCTCGCGTACTCCTCCCTGACCACCGCGGACGGCTCCTCGCCGAGCTCGTCGCGCAGCGCATCGTGGTGTCGACGGTACGAACGCGCCGCGAGCTCGAGATGCCCGCCCCGCGCGTGCGCCTGCATCTGGTACCGGACCGCCTCTTCGTTCAACGGGTCGATGCCCAGCACCGCATCCGTCAGCGACACCGCCTCATGATGATCACGTCTGTGAAGGGCCTGCGCGGCCAAGGCGACCAGAGAGGTCGTGTAGCGGTCTTCGTAGCCACGCCGGGCCTCGCGCGCCCACGCGGAGGAGAAGAGCTCGGCGAACGGCCCGCCGGTAGAGGCTCACCGCGGCGTCGAGTTCCTTGGCCCAGTCCGTGCTCCCCGGTTGCGCCCGCTGCGCCGCACGCATGTGCTCTTCGAACTCCCGGGCGTCGTACGAGATGTCGAACGTCCCGTTCACCGCGTACCCGCCCTCGCGCTGCACGCCGATCTCGCGATCGAGGGCGCGGCGGAGGCGATAGAGCGTGGAGTGGAACGCGCTGTTGAGCTGCTCCTGCGCCACTTCCGGCCAGAGCTCGACCGCGATCTGCTCCTTGCGCATCGGCCGCCCGTGCTGGAGCAGCAGGAAGAACATCTCCTTGCTCCGCTCGCTCCGCCACTCCGGATCGCTGATCTGCCGTCTGCCCATGAGCACCCGCGGGATGCCGAACGCCTCTGCCCGGATCTGCGCGGGGGCGGAAACGGCCGGCTCGGGGAGGCCGCCGGACACAACCGGCCGCCGCCGCTGGATGAGCTCCTGGTAGTAGCCCGCGCCGATCCGCCGCGCGGCTCCGAATTCCACCACCTCGCGTCACTGGCGCGCCTCAGTGTGCAGGAACTGGTCGTAACCGATCGACGCGATCAGATCGCGCAGTCTCTGTCAGCGATTCGCTCGCGCGCGCACGCTGGCGTTCGCGCAGGTGAAGCGCGGCGACTCGGAGGCGGGCTCGCGACGGCACCTGGGGCGACGCCGATCGCTCGGCCGTCGCAACCGCTTCCTCCAGCAGGGGGCGCGCTTCCGCGGTCCGCTCCTCGCCCAACAGGACGGTGCGCAACCCACCGCGAAACGCGGCTTCGTAAAAGAGCATGCCGGCGTGCTCGACGGTCCGCAGCCCATGCTCGAGGAGGGCGCGGGCGCGCGCCGGTTCCCCTTGCTCGCGGTAGACCATGGCGAGCCCGTGGGTAGCGTCCGCCACGAGGATCGCATCATCGAACGTCTGAGCAGCCTGCAGCGCCATCGTGTACAAGGACGCCGCGCTCTCGAGATGTCCGAGGTCATGCTCGACCGCCGCGAGGTTGAGCTGTCCGTACGCCTCGCCGCGCGCGAATCGCAGGTCGCGGCTGCCTTGGATCACCGCATTGAAGCTGTCGTGCGCGGTCGCCAGGTCGCCGAGCATGTACTGGACGTCTGCGATCCCGATCATCGTGGTGATCTGCGGGCGCAGGTCGCCGAGCGCGCGCCAGAGTTGCTGCGCCGAGGGGTAGGCACGCAGCGAGTCCGTCAGACGTCCGAGGTGCCAGAGCGTGAGCCCGAGGCCGTCGTGCGACTCCGCACATCGGTGGTCGTCGTGCAGCTTCGCGAAGCCGTTCGCGGCCCGCTCGAAGCGCTGGCGAGCAGGGTCGAACTGCCCGCTCACGCCGAGCGCGATCCCCTCCTCGAGGTCGAGCTCGGCGAATAACGGATCCGGGTCGTCGAGCGGCTCGCGAGCGATGTCTCGCGCGCGCCGGCACGCCTCGACCGACTCGGAGGGGCGCCCGAGGTGGCGCAGCGCCACCGATCGATACACCTCCCGGCGGGCGCGCTGCGCCGGAGAGAACGAGGCCTCATCGATCGCGTCCACGCGCTGCAGCCCCGGTGTGCCCGTCGAACGACTTCATCGCGTGGCGCGCTCGCGTCATCGCGAGGTCCGCGTCGTCCTGCAACACCTCGGGGGGAGCCGATCGAGCCAGGCGACGAGCGTCGCCCACTCGCCGCGCTGGTACAGCTCCTCCCGGAGTTCGCGGATCTCGCTCGCGGCCTCCGTCCAGTCCTCCGTGTCGAGCGTCGGGCGGGCATCCCCGGTCCTCGACGCAACTGTACGAAAGGGGCGTCGGGTACGTGAGCAGCGCGCCGGCCGCCCTCCGCGCGGCGGCGCGCGCGCTCGGGGGCGGCATCGCGTTGC
>VGNK01000192.1 GCA_016866055.1 Chloroflexota bacterium
GCGCGCACCGCGGCGCGCGGCCGCCGGCCCTCGCGCCACCGGGGCCGGCCCGCGCCCCTGCGCCGGGGGGCCAGGTGGCGCCCAGCGCCCTCCTGGCGCGCCTCGTGAGGCGCTCGCGCCCCTGAGCGCGCGTGCACGCTCGCGGCCGACCGGCGGTGCCCGCGCGGCTCTGCTATCCTGACCCGGCGCTCCTCGACGGGCGCGCGCTCCCGCCCCACCCAGCCGACGTCAGGTCCCTTCGACGTCACTCGAGACGGAGTCGCCGTGCAGCCACCCGCGGGTCGCGCGAACGAGGGCGCGGACGTCGCCGCCATCCACGAGGCGGCGACGCGCATCCGCGAGAACGTCGCGCGGGTTATCGTCGGCGCGGAGGACGCGGTCTCGCTCGTCCTCGTCGCGCTGCTCAGCGGCGGCCACGTGCTGCTCGAGGACGTGCCGGGCACCGGCAAGACGACGATGGCGCGCGCCTTCGCGCGCTCGATCGGCGCAACCTTCCATCGCATCCAGTTCACGCCCGACCTGATGCCGTCCGACATCGTCGGCATCAACTACTTCTCGCAGAAGACCGGCGAGTTCCAGTACCGCCCCGGCCCGCTGCTCGCGAACATCGTGCTCGCCGACGAGGTGAACCGCGCAACGCCGCGCACGCAGTCGGCGCTGCTCGAGGCGATGGAGGAGCGCACCGTCACCGTCGAGGGCGAGACGCACGCGCTGCCCGCTCCCTTCGTCGTGCTCGCCACGCAGAACCCCGTCGAGCTCGGGGGGACGTTCCCGCTTCCCGAGGCGCAGCTCGACCGCTTCCTCGTTCGCCTGAAGGTCGGCTACCCGAACGAGGAGGGCGAGCTGCAGGTGCTCCGGCGCTTCGAACAGCGTTCACCGCTCGAGTCGATCGAGCCGGTCGTCGACGCCGCGCAGCTCGTCGCGCTCGGCGCACGCCTCCCCGCGGTGCACGTCGAGGAGGAGATCGCGCGCTACACGGTGCGTCTCTCCCGCGCCACGCGCGAGCACGACGCGTTCGACCTCGGCGCGAGCCCCCGCGCCTCGCTCGCGCTCTTCCGCACCGCGCGCGCGTACGCCGCGGTCGAGGGGCGCGACTACGTGCGGCCGGACGACGTGAAGCACGTCGCGCACGCCGTACTCGGCCACCGGCTCGTGCTCTCGTCGAACACGCGCCTGCGCGGCCGCACCTCGGACGACGTGCTGAGCGAGATCCTCTCCAGCGTGCCGGTCCCCGTCGCCGACGCCGTGGGCTAGCGCCCCGCGGAGGGCGAGATGCGCGTCCTGATCACGGAGTCGTGGCTCTTCGCCTCGTCCGTCCTCATCTCGATCGGGCTCGTCTCCGGATCGGTGGTCGTCGTCGCCATCGGGATGCTGATCCTCGGCACCGGCGGCGCCGCCCGGCTCTGGTCGCGGCTCTCGCTCGAGGAGGTGCGCGTGCGTCGCGCGGTCTCCGAGCACCGCCTCTACGTCGGCGAGACCGTGGACGTCACGCTCACCGTCGAGAACGGCAAGCCGATCCCGGTGCCCTGGATGGAGGTGCAGACCACGCTCCCGCGCGGGATGCAGGTGATCGGCGGGCGCACGCACCTCGGGGCCACCGGCTCGGTGGTGCTCGACCGCAGCACCTCGCTCGGCCGCAAGGACCGCATCGTCTGGCCGGTGCAGCTGCGCGCGCTCCGTCGCGGCTACTTCCGGGTGGGGCCGACCCGGTTGCGCTCCGGCGACATCTTCGGCTTCTTCGAGCGGGAGGCGATGACGGGCTTCCCGCCGGACACGATCGTCGTCTACCCGCGCACCTACACGCTGCCGGAGCTCGGGCTCGACAGCGAGCGGCCCTTCGGCGATCTGCGCGGCGGCAACCGCATCTACGAGGACCCCTCGCGCGTGATCGGCACGCGCGACTACCAGCAGGGCGACCCGATGAAGCGGATCGACTGGAAGGCGACGGCGCGCGTGATGCGGCTGCAGTCGCGGCTCTACGAGCCGTCGCGGACGGAGTCCGTCGTGATCGTGCTGAACATCCCCACCTTCCAGCAGCCCTGGCAGGGGTCGGACCCGGTGCTGCTCGAGCGTGGGGTCTCGCTCGCGGCCTCGCTCGCGCACGCCTACTCGGACCTGGGGTCGTCGGTCGGGCTGATCGCGAACGGCTCCTTCCCGGACGCGGACCGCCCCATCCGCATCGGCGTGAGCAACCATCCGTGGCAGCTGAACCGGCTGCTCGAGGCGCTCGCGATGGTCACCTCGTTCACGACCTCGCGGATGTCGGAGGAGCTCGAGAGCAAGTCCCCCCCGCTCCCGGTCGGCGCGACGCTGCTCGTGATCGCCGCGGTGATGACCGAGGACCTGGCGGCCACGCTGATGCGGCTGCGCGGGGAGGGGTACGCGATCCACGTGGTCAAGACCTCGGCGCCGCCGTGGTCCGCGGAGCTCGGGGCGATCGGCGTCACCGAGATGGCGCCGGTGATGCAGCGCTTCGAGGCGGAGATGCAACGTCAGGGGCTGCCCGTGGGCACCGCCGCGGACGACGCGGCCGAGCAGGCGCTCGGGATGCGCGTGACGGCGTGACCTCGCGCTGGCAGCAGCCGCTCGTCGACCAGCTCTACGTGATCGCCGAGGCGATCCCGTGGTTCATGGTGATCGCGCTGATCGCGAGCTGGGGCGAGCGCGACTTCCTGACACAGGTCGCCGATCGCATCGCGACGGAGGTGGGGCGCAGCCCCCAGAGCGTGAGCGTGCAGCAGGAGGTGGCGCGCGCCGCGGACACCGTCATCACCGGTCCGCCGGTGCTGGTGGTCCTCGTGACGGCGCTCGCGGCGTTCGGCCTCATGCGCGCCTTCACGAAGGCGCGCCTCAGCGGGCCGCTCGGGGCGGCGGCGATGCTCCTGCTCTCGCTCGCCGTGCTCAACATCATGATGCACGTGACGCTCGCGCGGAGCCTGCTCTTCTGGGAGATGGGCGGGCTCGAGCGGTTCCTCGCGGACCCGGCGTCGTACTTCCCGAAGGAGCTGGACGTCATCGCGTTCGTGCAGCGCCCGACGATCGGCGTGCCGCACGGCGCCGCCGCCACGACGTCGGTGATCGGGCTGATCGTGCTCTGGGCGCGGTTCCTCGTCGCCGGCCGCAGCGCGGTGAGCTTCGAGCGGGTGACGCGGTCGTTCACGATCGGCTTCATCGTCGTGCTGATCGCCGCGATCGCCGCCGAGATCGGCGAGATGGGACACATTGCCGGCTACGCCGTGCCGTATTTCGTGATGGGGGTGCTCACGCTCGCCGTTGCGCACTCGGCGCGGCCGCAGGGGGTGATGGAAGGGACCCGACGAAACGCGCCCTGGATGGTGTCGGTGCTCGGGACGATCGGCGCGCTCTCGGTGACCGCGCTGATGCTCGGGCTGCTCGCGCTCTTCGACGTGGGGAGTGCGTTCCAGCTCGTCGCCGACGCCATCTTCCGGCTCTTCGGCCTCGTGCTGATCATCGTGATCACGCCGATCTTCTGGCTGATGGAGTCGCTCGTCCGGCTGCTCGGGATCAGCCCCGGCCGTGAGCTGATCGCGCCCGTCGCGATCCCCACGCCGGCGCCGCCCGAGCAGGCGACGGGGGTGGAGGAGGAGCGCTTCCGGCTGGCGGAGATGCTGCTTCTCCTCGCGAAGGTGGTGGCGCTCACGCTCCTCACCTACGGCGCCTTCGTCGGGATCCGGATGCTGCTCGGGCGCCGTCGCGGCGAGGGCGACGAGGAGTTCATCGAGATCCGCACGGTGGATGCGCCGAGCACCGGGCTGAGCGCGCTGCTGCGCAACATCGTGCCGCGACGGCGAGGCGGAGGTGCGGGGGCGGAGTGGATGCGCCGCCACGAGGCGTACCGCCTCTTCGGCCGCGCGGTGCGGAGCGCGGACGAACGCGGCCTCTCGCTCCGCCCCGGCGAGACGCCCCTCGAGTTCGCCGGGGTGGGCGCGCGCATGCTCGACGCGCGCATGTTCCCCGCGATCGCCGAGCAGTTCGACCGCGCGCGATACGGTCGGCACTACCCGGAGCACGAGACCCTCGCGCCGCTCGAGCGCGAGCTTGCGGAGTGGGAGGCCGCGCACCCGGCCACCGAGGAGCTGCGCGAGCGCATCCGGGGCGTGCGCGCGCCTTCGATGGCGGACAGCGTCGAGGCGCGTATCGTGCTCGCGAAGCGCGCCCATCGCGGCGACGAGAACGCGCGCCGGCTGCTCGACGAGCAGGTGAGCCGCCAGCTCTAGCCCGCCGCCACCTCCGCCGCGATCGCGAACGCCGCGCGCACGAGGTCGGCGTTCCCGGCGGCGCGCGCGCCGTCGGGGAGGTCGAGCGTGTCCTCGAGCCCGATGCGGGTCTGCAACCCCCGGCGCAGCGCCTCGCGCAGCACGGCCCACGCGGCGGGCCCGCCGCCGTGGAGCAGGCGCGGCGGCGTCGCCCCGGCCCCCTCGAGCAGCGCGAGGATCGCCTCCCCGGTCGCGAGCGCCGCCGCCGGCTCGCGGTCGCGAGGCTCCACGAGGAACCGCACGCAACGCTCCTGCAGCCCGCTCGCGAGCAGCGTGCGCGCGTCGTCCGCGCTCCACAGCCCCGCCTCGACGCCGACGCCGCGCTCGAGCAGCGCGCGCGCGAGCTCCGCCGCTCCCTGCTCCGAGAAGTTCACGGAGGCGAAGTCCGGGCGCTCGCGCCAGCGGCTCGCGAGCGCGACGCGCCGCGCGGGGTCGGGCTCGATCCACGCGCCGGTCGTCACGCCGACGGGGAGGCCGGGCTGCGCCGCGCGGACCGCGCGCACGGCAGCGTCGACGTGCGCGGGGTCCATCGTCTGCGCGCCCGCATCGTCGCGCGGGTGGATGTGCACGGCGACCGCCCCCGCGGCGACGGCCGCGGCCGCGTCGGCGGCGAGCGCGGCCGCGGTGAGCGGGAGCGCCGGGTGATCGGCGGGACGGCGGCTGCCGTTGAGACACGCCTTGATCCAGGCCGTCGACGAGGTCATCGCACTCCCCCTTCGCCGGCGGGGCGCAGCACCGCGACCCCGTCCTCGAAGCCCAGCACGCCCACGCGGTCGTAGCGGTCGACGCTCGCGCAGAAGGCGATGTCGTCGCCGAAGCCCTGCTCGACGAGACGGCGGCCGTGCGCGGTCTCGAGCAGGGCCGCGGCGAGGTCGCCGCTCGCGGCTCGGTAGGCGGCGAGCGCGCGCGCGGC
>VGNK01000193.1 GCA_016866055.1 Chloroflexota bacterium
GATCGAGCGCCTCGGCACGCCGGCGGCACCGCCGGCGCTCCCCGTCGAGATCGCGCACCGCTACCGCGACCTGCGCGACGCCGGGCTCGCGCTCGTCCCCGGCGCGGTCGCGCTGCTGGAGTCGCTGCGCGCGGCCGGGGCGGCCCTCGCGCTCGTCACGAACGGCACCGCCGCCGAGCAGCGCGCGAAGCTCGAGCGGTTCGACCTCGCGCGCCGCTTCGATCACCTGCAGATCGAGGGGGAGTTCGGCGCGGGCAAGCCCGAGGTCGCCGTCTACGAGGCCACCCTGCGCGCGCTCGGCGTGGCGGCCGCGGAGGCGACCTTCGTCGGCGATCACCTCGAGTGGGACGTGACCGCGCCCATGCGGCTCGGGATGGCGGCCGTCTGGATCGACGTCGGAGGGCGCGGCCTCCCGCACAGCCACGAGGCACGCCCGGCGCGGATCGTGCGCACCGTCGCCGAGTTGCTCCCAGCGACCCGTCGCGCATCCGGATGAGGGGGACGACGATGCCCGCGGCCACGCGGCTCTCGAAGCGGCAGCTCGACGCCTGGCTCGGCGAGACGACGCCCGACATCCGCGCGCTCGCGCTCGCGGCGCGCGCTCGTGCACGAGGTGCTGCCCGACGTCGCGGAGACGCCCGACCGCAGGGGCAACGGGATCGGCTTCGGCGCGAACCAGTACGGCGCGGGCGGCCGGGGGATCGCCGCGCTCTCCGTGCACCGCGCGCACGTGAACGTGGGCTTCCTGCGCGGCTCGGAGCTGCCCGACCCCGACCGGGTGCTCGAGGGCACCGGCAAGCGGCTGCGCCACGTGAAGCTGCGCTCGCAGGAGGAGCTCGGCGCGAGGTGGGGTGCGCTGCGGCGCCTGCTCGAGGGCGCGCGCGACGCCGGCGGCGGCTAGCGCCGCGCGCGCCCGTGGCGCGCGCTTCGCGCGCCCCGCGCCCGCCCGTTAGACTGGCCTCCACATGCTCGACACGCTCTCCGAACGGCTCCAGCAGACCTTCCGCCGCCTCGGCTCCACCGGTCGCATCAGCGAGGGCGACCTGGACGAGGCGCTGCGCGAGGTGCGCATCGCGCTGCTCGAGGCCGACGTCAACTTCAAGGTCGTGCGCGACTTCATCGAGCGCGTGCGCGAGCGCGCGCTCGGCCAGGAGGTGCTGCGCTCGATCACCCCGGGCCAGCAGGTCGTCGGCATCGTGCACCAGCAGCTCGTCGAGGTGCTCGGCGGCGACCGCGAGCCGCTCATGCACGCGAGCGAGGCCCCGACGACGGTGATGGTCGTCGGCGCGAAGGGCTCCGGGAAGACGACGCTGGCGGGCCGGCTCGCGCTGCGCTTCAAGGGCGAGGGGCGCGCGCCGCTGCTCGTCGCCACCGACTTCGAGCGCGTGGCCGCGAGCGAGCAGCTGCGGGTGCTCGGCGAGCAGATCGGCGTGCCGGTGTGGGTCGAGGAGCGCGAGGCGCCGGCCGTCGAGGTCGCGCGCCGCGCGATGCAGGAGGCCGCGCGCACCGGCGCGAACGCCATCGTGATCGACACGCGCGGCGCCGTTGCGCTCGACGACGAGCTGGCGGACGAGCTCGCCGCCGTGGCGGACGAGGTCGACCCTACCGAGATTTTGATCGTGGTCGACGCGATGACCGGCCAGGAGGCGGTGACGCTCGCGCGCGAGTTCGACGAGGCAATCGAGGGCACGGGGATTGTCGTCACGAAGGTCGACTCCGACACGCGCGGCGGCGCGGTGCTCTCGGTGCGCGAGGTCACGGGGCTCCCGATCAAGCTGATCACGACGGGGGAGCGGCTCGAGGCGCTCGAGGACTTCCACCCGGACCGCTTCGCCTCGCGGGTGCTGGGGATGGGCGACGTCGTCTCGCTGGTCGAGAAGGCCCAGCAGACGATGGCCGACCGCGATATCAAGGACGTCGCGAAGCGGATGCGGTCGGGGCAGTTCGACCTCGAGGACTTCCGCGCGCAGATGCAGCAGGTGAAGCAGATGGGGCCGGTGTCCGGGCTGCTCGAGATGCTGCCGGGGGGCGGGAACATCGCGAAGCAGCTGGGCGGGGCCGACCTCGACGGGTCGTACTTCAGGCAGGCGGAGGCGATCATCTACTCGATGACGCCGGAGGAGCGCCGCAACCCGGACATCCTGAACGGCTCCCGGCGGCGGCGGATCGCGCGGGGGTCGGGGACGACGCCGGCGGACGTCAACCGGCTCTTGAACCAGTTCAAGGATGCGAAGAAACTGATGCAGGCGATGACCACCGGCAAGGGCGCCGGCGGTCTCATGCGCATGCTGGGCCTCTGATCCGAGTTCCGGGCCCGCTCCCGCGCCGCCATTCGCGCGATCAGACGCGGCGACACACGAGCACACTGGGAATCGGCGACGGTTCCGACCGCGGAGGACGGCTTGCTACGAATTCGACTGCGACGGACCGGGAAGAAGAAGCAGGCGGCGTACCGCGTGGTGGTGGCCGACCAGGACGCGAAGCGCGACGGCGGCTTCGTGGAGATCGTCGGGCACTACGACCCGCTGACCGAGCCGCACACGGTCGTCTTCGATGAGGAGCGCGTGAAGCACTGGCTCTCGGTGGGGGCGCAGCCCTCCGAGACCGTGCACCGGCTGCTCGTCGCGAAGGGCGTCTGGGACGCCGCGCCGCCGAAGCGCCAGACGAAGCCGTCGAAGGCGGAGCAGACGGCGGCCCAGGCCGCGGCGGCCGCCGAGTAGGCGCGCCCAGGCCGGGAGGCCGCATGAAAGCGCTCATCGAGTACCTCGCGCGCGCGCTCGCCGACCACCCGGAGGACGTGGTGGTCGAGGAGGAGCACGACGGCGACCGCGTCATCCTCCACCTGCGGGTGCACGAGGAGGACAAGGGCCGCATCATCGGCCGCGACGGGCGCTGCGCGAACGCGATCCGATCGCTGCTCCACGTCGCCGCGGTGCGCGCGGGCGTGCGCGCGTCGCTGAACATCGAATAGGCACGACCGGCACGGCGGGGCCTGGTGTGGCGCGCGTCGCGGTCGGCGTGATCAACGCCCCCTGGGGCCTCAAGGGCCACGTCAAGGTCACCCCGCTCACCTCGAACCCCGACCGGCTCAACAGGGGTGCGGTGCTGCTCGTGCGCGGCGAGCCGCGGCGCGTGCTCGATCACGTCGAGCCGTACGGCTACCCGATGCTGCTCTTCGAGGGCTACCGCGACCGCACGGCCGCGGAGTCGCTGCGCGGGGAGCTGATCGAGATCGACGAGGCGGACCTGACCCCGCTCCCGCCCGGCGAGCACTACGTGCACGACCTGCTCGGGCTCGAGGTCGTCACCGCCGGGGGGGAGGCCGTGGGGCGCGTCGAGGAGGTCCTGCAGACCGGCGCGAACGACGTCTACGTGGTGAGCCGGCCGGGCAGGCGCGATGCGCTCATCCCCGCGATCCCGGACGTGGTCCTCAAGGTGGACGTGTCGGGCGGCCGGATGACGATCGAGCCACTGCCCGGGCTGCTCGACTGACGGTCGTCGCGCCGGCGCCGCGGGGAGTCGCGTCGCCCGCGGCGGCGGGCGACGCGAGATTGCCCCCGACTTCGGGCGCTTCCTATACTCAGTGTCCGCGTTCCGGCGTGGGGATGTAGCTCAGCTGGGAGAGCGTCGCGTTCGCAATGCGAAGGCCGGGGGTTCGAATCCCCCCATCTCCACCACCCACCCTCGAACGATGACCCTGCGAAGCCGCCGACCGTCCGCGCGGACGGTGCACCCCGAGGCGGGCGCCCGGCTCACGCGGCGAGGTCGTCGTCCTCGCCGAGGCCCGCGTCCTTGATCGCGATCAGCCGCCAGGCGCCGTCGGGCCCTCGCTCGACGGTCCAGCCCGACTCGAGCGCGACGCGCCACTGCTGGAAGCGGCGGAGCCGGCAGTCCGAGCAGGGGCACTCGGCGGAGGCGTCGTCGTGATGGTCCACGGCCGGGCCGCGCGCGTCGCACCCGACCCTCGAGGCGGTGCGCGCTTCCTTCACGTACATCATCGGCGCCTTGCGACGAGCTGCGCAGCGGGCCCCGCGGGTCTCGGGGTGGCCGCTTGTCGCGATCGGGGTTCGCCACCCAGCCCCCTCCGGGCGCGCCCCGAGGGGTGGCGAGCCGGGCGGGACCTGGTCGCGCCGTGCACCTCCCGGCGCGGGGCCTCCCCAGGGTGCGCGACGGGCGGCCGGGGGCGGAGGGGCCGATGCGCACTCGCGGCGCGGAACCGGAAGCGGGTTCCGGGGGGCGCCTAGATGCGCGGCCGGCTCAGCCACTGCAGCAGCCCGCCCGAGAGCGACGAGCTCGCGGCGATGTACAGCACCGGGACGTCCGCCACGCGCTCGAGGACCGCATCGAGCTCCGCGGACTGGAGCGCCTGCCCGAGGAGCGACGACTGCACGTCGCCCACCGTGAGCGCGGCCCCGGCCGAGGCCACGCCCGCGCTCGCGAACGGCGCCACCATCGGCAGGAACCCGCCGAAGCGCGCCCCGAGCAGAAGCATCGCGCCCGCCCCGACCGCGCCCGCGAAGAGCGCGGTGTCACCGGTCGCGGCGAGGGCGTGACGCTCCCGTCCGAGATCCCCCCGAGCGCGGGCATCCCCATCACGAGCGCTGTGCAGAGACCGGACAGGTTGACAAGCACCCCGCCGACCCAGGCGGCGAGGCGCCGCCGCAGCGAAGGCGGGCACAACATCGGGGCGAAGAGCGACGGGTCCATCAACCCCGCACCACCGAGTCACCGGGGACTCGCGAGCGCCGGGCGGCGGGAGCCACCTCGAGCGTCAGGCATCCTAGCGCCCGTTCGTGCGCACAGGGGGTGCGGCCGCCGGCGAGCCGGGGCAGCTCGCTCACCCGCGCCGACTCAAGGTGGGGACGGCGGCATCTCGGTGGCCACCCGCGCGCGCTGCCGGGGCCGCACGAACGTCCGGCTTTTGAATAACGTTTACGGCTCATAGGACGGTCTCGGGCAGCCGGAGTAGGCGCGCCAGCCCCGACCAAAGGAGCGCTGGATCACATCTCCCGAAGGCAGCGTGCGGCTGGTGCGGGTGGGCGCCGCGGCGATCGCGGCCGCGCTGGTCGCCGTCCTCGTGGCGTGCGCCCCCTCAGGGGGTTCGCCCGCTCGCGACGCGGGCGGTCCCGGTGCCGGGCCCGCGATCGAGGCCACTCCCCGCCCCCCAACAGCGCCGTCGCCGCCGCC
>VGNK01000194.1 GCA_016866055.1 Chloroflexota bacterium
CCCCGGCGCGCAGCCGGCGCGCCGCGGGCTGCCGGCGCCGGCGGCGGAAGGGGAACGGCAGGCGCGGCCTACGCACGACGCACCGCCGCATGCCGCACGAGCCCGAGGTCCACGAGCCGCGAGATGAGGTCGCCGTACGAGACGCCCGCCTCCTGCCAGAGCCGCGGGTACATCGAGATCGGCGTGAAGCCGGGGAGCGTGTTCACCTCGATGCAGAGCACCGAACCGTCGTCCCGCACGAAGAAATCGACCCGCGAGAGGCCGGCGCAGTCGAGCGCGCGGAAGGCGCGCACGGCGAGCGCCTGCACGCGCGACGCGGTCTCCGCCGCCAGCGCCGCCGGGACGATCAGCTCGGTCGTGTCGTCGATGTACTTCGCCTGGTAGTCGTAGAACTCGCGACGCGGGCGGATCTCGCCGAGCGGGGAGGGCAGCGGATCATCGTTCCCGAGGATCGCGCACTCGACCTCCCGGCCCTCGACCGCGCGCTCGACGATGACCTTGCGGTCGTGGCGCGCCGCCTCCGTGATCGCCTCCGTGAGGTCCTCGCGCGAGCGCGCCTTGCTCACGCCGACGGAGGAGCCCCCGTTGCACGGCTTCACGAAGCACGGGTAGCCGAGCGCGTCGACCGCGCTGCGCGCCTCCGCGGACGGCGCCCGCACGTCGCCGTCGCGCAGCACCGCGTACTCGGTCTGCGGGATCCCGGCGGCCGCGAACACCGCGCGCATCAGCTCCTTGTCCATCCCGATCGCGCTCGCCGCGACGCCCGGGCCGACGTAGGGAAGGTCGGCCATCTCGAGCATCCCCTGCAGCGTCCCGTCCTCGCCGAAGGTGCCGTGCACGATCGGGAAGACGACGTCGGACTCGCGGAGCGCGGCGAGCACGTCGGGGTAGGCGAGCGCGCCGGCGCCGGGGTCGTCGCCGATGCCGCGCGTCTCGCCGGCCTCGACGCGCGCGAGCCGGCGGCGCGTCTCGTCCGGGGTGAGCCAGGCGCCGCCGCGCGTGATCCCGAACGGGGTCACCTCGAAGCGGCCGGGGTCGGCCTCGCGCATGATCGAGCGCGCCGAGGTCACCGAGACCTCGTGCTCGGTCGAGCGCCCGCCGAAGACGACGGCGAGCCGCTGGCGGCCGGCGCGCGCGGCAGTCACGAGCGCGCCTCCAGCCGTGCGAGCACCATCGGCCCGAGCTCGGTGACGTCGCCCGCCCCGAACGTGAAGAAGACGTCGCCGGGCACGAGGTCCGCCGCGATGCGCGCGGCGGCCTCCTCGAAGGAGTCGAGGTAGACGGGGCGCGGGCGCTCGATCGCGTCGGCGAGCGCGCGCGCGTCGAGGCCCTGGTCCTCGCGCTCGCGCGCGGCGTAGGTGCGCAGCACGTAGAGCGCGTCGAGCCCCTCGAAGCAGGTGCGGAAGCCCTCGATCAGGTAGCGCGTGCGCGAGTAGGTGTGCGGCTGGAAGCAGGCGACGAGCCGGCGGTTCGGGAAGCGCTGGCGCGCGGCGCCGACGTTCACGCGCACCTCGGTCGGGTGGTGCGCGTAGTCGTCGATCAGCGTGATCGGCCCGCCCGCGGCGGCGACCTCGCCGACGAGGTCGAAGCGGCGGCTGGCGCCGGTGAAGGCGGCGGCGGCGCGCGCGGCGCGGTGGAAGTCGACGCCCGCGCGCATCGCGACGGCGAGCGCGCCGAGCGCGTTCGCGACGTTGTGGCGGCCGGGGATGCGCAGCGCGATGCGGCCGAGCTCGGTGCCGTCGAGCGTGACGCGGAAGGTCGTCCCGCCCTGCTCGTTGCGGCGCAGGTGGCTCGCGCGCCACTCCGCGTCCTCCGCATCCAGGGCGTAGCGCTCGACGTGCGTGCCGGCGGCGCGGCGCTCCTCGCCGATGCGCGCGGCCACGGGAGAGTCCGCGCACACGAGCAGCTGCCCGCCGGGCACGAGGTGCGAGGTGAAGTCGCGGAAGGCGGCGTGCAGCCGCTCCTCGCTGCCGTAGTAGTCGAGGTGGTCGGGCTCGATGTTCGTGATCAGCGCGCTCTGCGGCGTGTACTGGAGGAAGGCCTCCGCGTACTCGTCGGCCTCGATGATCGCGTGGCGGCCCCGCCCGTCGCGCACGTTGCCGCCGAGGTCGCGCGCGTCGCCGCCGAGCAGCACGAGCGGGTCGAGCCCGCCGTCGACGGCCATCAGCGCGAGCAGCGCGGTCGTCGTGGTCTTGCCGTGGGTGCCGGCGACGGCGAGCACGGCGCGGTCGGCGATCAGCCGCTGCACCATCTCCGCGCGCAGCATCACGGGGATGCCGCGCTCGCGCGCGGTGACGAGCTCGGGGTTGGAGGGGCGCGCGGCGGCGGTCGCGACGACGAGCTCGGCGTCGCCGAGGTGGGCGGCGTCGTGGCCGACCGCGATGCGCGCGCCGAGCGCCTCGAGCCGCCGCGTGAACTCGGAGGCGACGAGGTCCGAGCCGCTCACCTCGTGGCCGCGTCGCAGCAGGATCTGGCCGATGGCCGACATGTGGATGCCCCCGGCACCCACCAGGTGGACGCGGCGCGGGATGCCCGTGCCGTTGCCGTTCTGCGCACGCGACTTCAGCCCGATCACGCCTCGGCCGCCTCTCGCACGAGCCGGGCGATGCGGCTCGCCGCGTTCGGGCGTGCGAGCAGGCGCATCGCGCTTGCCATCGACTCGCGCCGCTCGTCGTTGTCGACGAGCGCGATCACGGTCTCCTCGAGCTCGTCGATCGAGCGCTGATCGAGGGTGACCGCGGCCCCGAGCTCGGCGAGGTAGGCGGCGTTGAGGTGCTGATCGGAGAGCGAGAGCGGGATCACGATCGCGGGGAGCCCGGTGGCGGGGAGCTCGCCGAAGATCGAGGCGCCGGCGCGCGTGACGGCGAGGTCGGAGGCGGCCATCGCCCACGCCATCTCGGAGGTGTAGGCGTGCAGGTGGTAGCGCTCGCGCTGCCAGTCGGGGAGCCGCTCGCGCTCGCGCGAGAGCCACTGCTCCTCGTTGGGGCCGCAGACGTGGATGATCTGCATGCGCTCGAGCAGGCGGCGCAGCGCCGCGTGCACGACGAGGTTGATCTGGTGCGCGCCGAGCGAGCCGCCGGCGATCAGCAGCGTGCGCAGGGCGGGGTCGAGCGCGAAGCGGCGGACCCCCTCCTCGCGCGTCGCCTCCGAGAACTGCTTGCGCACGGGATAGCCGGTGACGACGGCGCGGCGGCGCGGCAGGTAGTCGAGCGAGCGCTCGACGGCGCAGGCGATCGCGGTGGCGGAGCGCTGCATGTAGCGCACGGCCCAGCCGGGGCGCACGTCCGGGAGGAAGAGCACGAGCGGGATGCCGCGCATGCGCGCGGCGCGCCCGACGGGGGCGGCGGCGTATCCCCCGGTTGCGAAGATCGCGGCGGGCTGGTCGACCTCGAACCAGCGCAGCGTCGCGCGCGTGCCGCGGAGGAAGTTGAGCGCGCCGCGCGCGACGCGCACGGGCGAGCGGCCGCGCAGCTGCGATGCCGGGATCATGCGGTAGGGGATGCGCGCCTCCACGGAGATGGCGCGCTCCGCGCCGTGCTCGGTGCCGTAGTAGACGAGCTCGTTGTCGAGCCGCTCGCGCAGGCGCTCGGCGACCGCGATCGCGGGGTAGGCGTGCCCGCCCGTGCCGCCACCGGCGAGCGCGAACTTCATCGCGGCCCCCGCGGCCCCGGGAGGCGTGCGGGCGCCCGCGCCGGTACCCGCGGAGCGGGCGCCCGCACCGCACCGCGCACCGGCGCCGCCCGCTCGCGCGCCCCCAGGCTCGCGTAGCGCGAGACCGAGAGCAGCAGCCCCACCGCCGTCAGCGTCGCCGCGAGCGAGGAGCCGCCGTACGAGAGGAACGGCAGCGGGATCCCGGTGAGCGGCATGCTCCGCGTCACGCCCCCGACGTTGATCACCATCTGGAACCCGACCCAGGCGATCACGCCCACCGCGAGCAGCGAGCCGAACTGGTCGGACGCGCGCCGGGCGATAAGCCAGCCGCGCCACAGGAAGATCGCGAACAGCCCGAGCACGACGAGCACGCCGATGAGCCCCAGCTCCTCGCCGACGATCGCGAGCACGCCGTCGGTGTGCGAGCCCGGGATGTAGAAGAACTTCTGGCGCGAGACCCCCAGCCCGAGCCCGCCGATCCCGCCCGAGCCGAAGGCGACCAGCAGCTGCAGCGTGTGGAAGCCGAGCCCCGACGGGTCCGACTCCGCGGAGGTGAACGAGAGGATGCGGTCCATGCGATAGCCGCCGGCCGCGATCAGCACGACGAGCATCACCGCGCCGCTCGCCGCGAGCGCGAGCACGTGGCTGATGCGCGCGCCGGCGACGAAGAAGAGCGTCCCTGTGATCAGGCCGACCATCACCGTGGTGCCCAGGTCGGGCTCGAGCATGATCAGCGCGCCGACGATCCCGACCATGCTCACGAACGGGAAGACCCCGAGCGAGAAGTCCTTCACCATCGCGCCCTTCGCCGCGAGCCAGGCGGCGAGGTAGATGAGCACGGCGAGCTTGGCGAACTCGCTCGGCTGCACGGGCGGGAGCGAGCCGAGCTGGATCCAGCGGCGCGCGCCGTTCGCCTCGACGCCGACGCCGGGCACGAGCACCGCCGCGAGCGCCGCGAGCGCGACGAGCATCAGCAGCGGGCTGAGCCCGCGCAGGTGGCGGTAGTCCAGGTTCATCGCAACGATGAGCCCGAGGACGCCGAGTCCCGCGAAGATCGCCTGCCGGCGAATGAAGTAGTTGGCATCGCCGTACTGCGCGTAGCCGAGCACGTACGACGACGAGTAGACGGCGATCAGCCCGATCACGAGCAGCATCGCGACGACCGCGAGCAGGGCGTAGTCGGGCGCGCGGCGGCGGCGCGCAGGAGCGGCGGGCGCGGCGCGCGCCATCACGCACCGCCCAGCGCACGCACGGCGTCGGCGAAGGCGCGACCGCGCTCCTCGAAGTTGCGGTAGGCATCGAACGAGGTTCCGGCCGGCGAGAAGAGCACGACGTCCCCGGGGCGCGCGAGCGCGGCCGCCCGGCGCACCGCGTCCTCGACGCCCGCGGCCTCGCGGATCTCCGGGCCGTCGGCGCCGGCCCGCTCACGCACGGCCGCCGCGAAGAGCGGCCCCGCCTGGCCGAACGTGACGACGCCGCGGCAGCGGCGCGCGGCCTCGGCGCCGAGCGCGGCGACCGGCAGCTGCTTGT
>VGNK01000195.1 GCA_016866055.1 Chloroflexota bacterium
GCTCGAGGACCGCCCGCCCCGGCCGCGCGGAGCCGGTGCGCCGGCCGCGCCGTCGCCCGCGGCGGCCCCCGCCGTGGCTCCACCGTCGCCGTCGTCCGCGGGCTCCGGCGCCTCGTCGCTCGCCCTGCCGCCGCCGGACCCGTCCGACGGCCCCGCGCCCGGCGCGTTCGAGAGGTCGATCACCGCGATCGCGGCCACCCGGTCGGTCGCGCCGACGTTCATCACCTGCACGCCCTGCGTCGCGCGCCCCTGCCGGCTGATCGTGTCGGCGCGGCAGCGCATCACGATGCCCTCGGAGGAGACGAGGATCAGCTCCTGCTCCGCGCGCAGCGCGCGCGCCACGGCGAGCATGCCGCTCTTGCGCCCCACCTTGAACGTCATCACGCCGCCGCCGCCGCGCCCCTTGCTCGGGTACTCGGCGATCAGCGTGCGCTTCCCCATCCCCCGCTCGGAGACCACGAGCAGGTCCTCGCCGTCCGCGTCGATCACCGTCGCGATCACGGTCGCTCCGCCGCGCAGCCGCACGCCCCGCACGCCCCCCGAGGTGCGCGAAGCGACCCGCAGCGTGCCGACGCTGAACCGCATCGCCTGGCCGTCCGAGGTGACGATGATCGCGTCCTGGTCCTCGGCCGCGGCGCGCGCCGCCACGAGCGAGTCCCCCGGTTCGAGGTTCATCGCGATCAGCCCGGCGCGGCGCACGGACTCGAAGTGCTCGAGCGGCGTGCGCTTCACCTCCCCCTGCTCGGTCACGAGCACCATCGAGTCGCGCGTGAAGTCGCCGACCACCACGACCGCGGTGATCCGGTCGTCCGGCGCGACCTCGACGAGGTTCGCGACCGGGACCCCGCGCGCGGTGCGCGAGCCCTCGGGCACCTCGAACCCCTTGAGCGAGTACACGCGCCCCATGCGCGTGAACAGCAGCAGCGAGTCGTGCGTGTCGCAGACGAGGAGGTGCCGCACGGCGTCCTCCTCGCGCGTCGTCATCCCCGTGACGCCGCGCCCGCCGCGTCGCTGCAGGCGGTAGGTGTCGAGCGGCACGCGCTTCATGTAGCCGCGCTCGGAGATCGTCACGACGATCTGCTGGTGCGCGACGAGGTCCTCCTCGGAGATGTCCTCGACCGCCTGCCGCACGATCTGCGTGCGGCGAGCGTCGCCGTACTTCTCCTTGAGCTCCTCGCAGTCGTCCTTGATCAGCCCGTCGATCTTCTCGGGGTTCGCGAGCAGATCCTCGAGGTAGGCGATGAGCTCCATGAGCTCCCTGTGCTCGTTCTCGATCCGCTGCCGCTCGAGCGCCGCGAGCCGGCGGAGCTGCATGTCGAGCACGGCCTGCGCCTGCCGCTCGGAGAGCGAGAACGGCCGCGCCTGCAGCGCGGTCTTCGCGGCGTCGGCGGACTCGGAGTTGCGGATCGTGCGGATCACCGCGTCGAGGTTCTCGATCGCCTTGAGCAGCCCCTCGAGGATGTGCGCGCGCTCGCGCGCCTTCTCGAGGTCGAACTCCGAACGGCGGCGGATCACCTCGCGGCGGTGGTCGATGAACGCCTGCAGCGCCTCGCGCAGCATGAGCGTCTTCGGCTGCCCTTCGTGCAGCGCGAGCATGTTGAACGCGAAGGTCGACTGCAGCGCGGTGTGCTTGAACAGCTGGTTGCGCACGGACTGGTAGGTGGCGCCGCGGCCGAGCTCGATCACGACGCGCATGCCGTGGCGGTCGGACTCGTCGCGGAGATCCGAGATCCCCTCGATGCGCTTGCCACGCACCATGTCGGCGATGCGCTCGAGCAGGTTCGCCTTGTTCACCTGGTAGGGAAGCTCGGTGACCACGATCTGGTGGCGGCCGGCGCGCGACTCCTCGAGCTCCATGCGCGCGCGCATCGTGATCTTGCCGCGGCCGGTCGCGTACGCCTGCCGGATCTCGGACTGGTTGAAGATGATCCCGGCGGTCGGGAAGTCCGGCCCCTTCACGATCTGCAGCAGATCCTCGACCGAGACGTCGGGGTGGTCGATCACGAGCGCGACCGCGTCGCAGATCTCGTGGAGGTTGTGCGGCGGGATGTTCGTCGCCATGCCGACGGCGATGCCGCTCGCGCCGTTGAGCAGCAGGTTCGGGATGCGCGAGGGCAGCACGACCGGCTGGTTGATCGTGTCGTCGAAGTTCGGCTGGTAGTCGACGGTGTTGCGGTCGATGTCGGCGAGCAGCTCGCCGGCGATCGGGGCGAGGCGGGCCTCGGTGTAGCGCATCTGCGCGGGCGGGTCGCCGTCGATCGAGCCGAAGTTGCCCTGCCCGGTCACGAGCGGGTAGCGCATCGTGAAGTCCTGGGCCATGCGCACGAGGGCGTCGTAGATCGCGGCGTCGCCGTGCGGGTGGAACTTCCCCATGACGTCGCCGACGATGCGGGCCGCCTTCTTGAACTGGGAGTTCGGGCCGACGCCCAGCTCCTGCATCCCGAAGAGGATGCGGCGCTGGACCGGCTTCAGGCCGTCACGGGCATCCGGGAGCGCACGCGAGACGATGACCGACATCGCGTAGTCGAGGTACGAGTCGCGCATCTCGTTCTCGATGCGGATGAGGCCGACGCGGTCGGGGGTGTCTTGGACCATCGCTGTCCTTCACGCCTGCGCGCGCTCGACTGGGGATGGTCAAGCCGGGGGCGGAGTGTACAGGCCATGGTAGCAGCGGGGGCCGGTACGAACCCGCGGCTCCGTCGCCGCCGGCCCCTCACTCACCACCGCCGGCTGCGCCCCCCGTCGACGTCGCGGGCTCCTCCCCCGACGCTCGCAGCTTCACGAGCTTGCTCAGCGCGTCGAACCAGAACGGCGCCCCGAGCATCAGCGCGAGCGCCGTCAGCCCGATCCCGAACACCTTCGGGATCGCGCTCTCGAACACCCAGCGCCCCGTGAGCTGCACGTCGCGGAAGCCCGCGTCGTAGCGGTGCGACCACCCAAGCGGCAGGCCGAGCCCGGCGAGCCTCGACAGCTCCTCGGCCGGGGTCGGGGTCGCGGCCTCGGACGCGGCGCCGGGCGCGGGCGCGGCCTGTACGCCGGCGGCGGCGGTGGGCGCGGGCGCCGGCTTCGCGCCGGTCGCAGGGGCGGGCGTCGGCGTGGGCGTCCCCGCGCGCGCCTGGAGCGCCTCGATCACGATCCCCGCCTCGTTCACCAGCGCCGCTCGCAGCGGCGCGTCCGAGGCGAGCGCGCGCGAGATCGCGATCGTGTCCGCGTTCGGCCACTCCGGCGACCGCGAGCCCGACGAGGAAGAGGATCAGTTGCGGCTTCCGCTTGTACCAGCCGCTCGCCCGCTCCATCGCGGCGTCGAACCACGACTCGATCCCTCTGCGCAGCGCCGCGAGCTCGCGCGCGTCCGCCGCCGGGTCGGCGGGGGCCGCGGCGGCGGCGGGCGCCGGCACCAGCGCCGCCACGCGCTCGATCGCGCGCAGCGCGCCCACCGCGCCCGGGTTCGCGGGCTGCAGCGCGTTCATCCCGCGCCGGAACAGATCTCCCGATCTGGCTCTTCGACCGCGCCCCGCCGGCGATCCCCACGTTCGGCGTGCTGCTCAACCAGGGCGAGGGCGAGGACCCGAAGGAGATCGCGCACGTCCTGCATCTCGTCAAGGACATCGGCCACGTCGCGATCGGCGGCGCCGACCGGCTGATCGCGGAGCGCGAGCGGAAGCGCACGATGCGCATCGACGCGCGCGGGGTGCACGGCAACGACTTCGACATGCCGACGCAGGCGCGCGAGGACCTGCTGCGGCGGGGCGATCGCGCGGCCGAGGAGTTCCTCGCGGAGTGCAGCTGGGCGCGCTACGTGCGCCGCTTCCGCAGCGGCAGGGCTCGCATCCCCGGCCGCGTCCCGGAGCACCTCCGGATGCGGCCGCTGGCCGCGCCCGACGAGGAGCTCGAGGGCGTCGAGTACCTCTGGTACCCGGCCGGCCCGGGGGCGCGCTAGCCGGGGCCGCCCCCCGCGTACCCGTTGTCCGCGATCGCCTCGATCCGCGCCACGTACGCGGCCGGGAGCGCGATCGCGCGCGCCCCGCGGAGGATCGTCTGCTTGTACGCCGGCGAGGGCGCGAACCCCTGCGCGTCGGGCGCGACCACCTGGTACGAGCGGCAGCGCACCCGGTCACCCGCGAGCGTTTCCACCTCGACCGCGACGCGCCGGTAGGCGGGCGGGTCCCGGAAGACGCCCTCCTGCTCGTCGAGCGGGTGCCCTTCCGCGCCCGCGATCAGCCAGAGCGCGCCCCACACCTCGTCGCCGGGCGCCGGGCGGATGTCCGCGACGCCGCCGTGCCAGTTGCGCTTGCTCTCGATGCTGAACGCGAGCCGGTGGTCGCGCAGCCGTGCGGGGCTCACCAGCCGCGCCGAGGGGCAGTGGATGTGCAGCCGCGCCTCGTCGAGGTTGGAGCCGAACGCGAAGTAGAGGAACGGCGCCTCGTCGTGCGGGGCGGTCACCGCCGGCGGCTCGCCCCCGCCGCGGCGCGGGCGCACGCGGCGACGAACGCCTCGAACAGCCGCACGGACTCCCCCGTGAGCCGCGGGTCGTCGATCATCTCCGGCCGCTCGGGATGCCACTGCACGCCGAGCACCCAGGGCTGCGCCGAATCCTCGATCGCCTCGACGACGCCGTCGGGCGCGACGCCGGTCGCGCGCAGCCCCGGCGCGACGCCGTCGCTCGGGATCGCCTGGTGGTGCCGCGAGTTCACGTGCAGCGGCCCCGCGCCCGCGACGCGCGCGAGCAGCGAGCCTGCCGCGACGGCCACCGGGTGCCATCCCGAGCCGATCGAGACGCCGTCGGCGCCGCGCCGGGCGCGGTGCGGCTCGCGCTCCTCGAGGTGCTGGATCAGCGAGCCGCCGCGCGCCACGTTCAGGATCTGCGAGCCGCGGCAGATCGCGAACACCGGCATGCCGCGCCGCGTCGCCTCCTGGATGAGCGACGCCTCGAACTCGTCGCGCTCCGGGTTCACCTCGAGCACGCGCTCCGCGCGCTCGGCGCCGTAACGCGCGGGGTCGACGTCGACGCCGGCGGTGACCACGAGCCCGTCGAACGCCGGCAGCGCGCGCGCGCCGCCGGGCTCGGGCAG
>VGNK01000196.1 GCA_016866055.1 Chloroflexota bacterium
AGCGGCGCACCCGCGGCCGCGGCGAGCGCCCGCCCGGCGCCGAGCGCTTCGAGCGAGCCGGACGCCAGTGGCGACCCGGGCTCGGGGAGCAGCACGAGCACCGGCTCAGCCACCGAGCGCCCTCGTCTCCCGCAGGCGCCGCAGCAGCGCCGCCGCCTTCTCCTCGGGAGTCTCCCCCTGGATCACCTCGCAGTGCCCCTGCACGTCGGGGATGAACAGCTGGGCGAGCTCGACGGCGCGCGGTCCCTCGCCCCCGAGCAGTTCCCGCGCCGGCCGCACCACCGGCGGGATCCGGCGCGCCTCCATCATCCGGCGGCTGCTCGGGTAGCGCGGCGTGCCGATCTCGTTGCTCACCGAGACGACCGCGGGCAGCGAGACGCGCACCGTCTCCTCTCCGAGCGGCGTCGCGCGCACCACCCGCAGCGCCCCGGCGCCGCCGCCCTCGGGCTGCGCGCCCGCGGCCATCGAGACGAACGGCCATGCGAGGCGCTCGGCGAGCACCGCGGGCACCACGCCCTGGTCGTAGTCGGAGCCCTGCCGCCCGCACAGCACGAGCCCGACGTCGCCGATCTCGCGCACCGCGGCGGCGATCAGCGCGGCGGTGCGAAAGCCGTCCGTCCCCGGGCCCGCGGCGTCGGCGACGTGGATGCCGGCGTCGGCGCCCATCGCGATCGCGCGGCGCAGCAGCGCCGCCGCCGCGTCGGGCCCGACCGTGAGCGCCGTGATGCGGCAGTCGACGCCCGCGTCGCGCAGCCGCAGCGCCGCCTCCACTGCCTGCTCGTCGTACGCGTTCACGATCTGTGGGATCGCGCTGTCGGCGACGAAACCGGTGCCGCGTTCGTCCACGCGCAGCCGGCCCCACAGCGCGTAGGCGTTCACCCCGTCGGGGTCGAGCACCTGCTTCAGGCAGACGACGATCTGCATCGGCGGCATGCCGCGCTCCTCGATGACTCAGCGTCCGCCGCCGCCGCCCGCCGCGGGGTGCCGGCTCACGATTCGCGGACGAAGACGTACTGCTCGTCGCACCAGACGAACGCGTCCTCGAAGCCCACCGGCTTCTCGGTCAGCTCACCGAGCTCGACCCACTTCCACGGCGGATCGCCGTAGTCGAGCCGCCGCCCAGTGAGCACGCCCTCGAACGAGTCGCGCGAGCCGTGCTGCGTGCCGGGCACCTCGGCCCCGCCGTCCGCCTGGGCGCGCTTCCCGGCGATCGCCGGGTCGAAGTAGACGCGCGCGACGTGCGGGTCCGGCATGCCGTTCGACGGCGAGACCACCGCCTACGTCCCGACCGGCTCCCCGGTGAGCTGGTCGAACATCTCCTGCGCCTCTTCGACGAGATCGTAGACGACCTCGGCCGCGGGCCGGATGCTGTGGATCCCCACGACGCTCTGCCCGGCCGGCGTCGTCATCCAGTCCTCCATCTTCGCCTCGCGAATACCAGTCTGGATCGGGCCGACGAGCATGCCCTGCAGCGGCATTTGCAGCGGCTCCGGCGCGCCGGGCTGCTTCCACACCTCGGACCAGTTCGAGCGCAGCTGCCGGATCGGCTTGCCCGACGTCGCGCGCGACTGCACGGCGTCCTCCGCCTGCGCCTCGACGAGCCGCTGCTTGAGGAACATCTCGGTCTGCGACTCGTGTGTGGCGAGCCAGATCGTCCCGGTCCAGATGCCGTCGGCCCCCATCGCGAGCGCCGCGGCGAGGTGGGCGCCGCTGGAGACGCCGCCCGCGGCGAGCACGAGGGTCTTGCTCCCCTTCGCGAGCTTTACGACCTCCGGCACGAGCGTGAAGGTGCCGATCGTGCCGCTGTGGCCACCCGAGTCGTAGCCCTGCGCGACGATCAGGTCGACGTCGGCCTCCACCTGGCGGCGCGCCTGTCGCGGGAGGCCGACGAGCCCCCACACCTTCGTGCCGACGGCGTGCGCCGCCTCGATCGCGAAGGCCGGGCTGCCGAGCCCCGAGGCGAAGATCGGGACCCGCTCGTCGAGGATGACGTCGAGCTGCTCACGCGCGCGGCGCAGCAGGTTCGCGTCGAGGCCCGCCTCACCGCGCAGCGACTTCGGCTGCGGGATCTTGTTGTCGGTCATCAGCTTCGCCACGAAGTCGCGGTGTCCCTGCGGGATCATCGCCTCGAGGTCCTCGCGGTTCCCCTCGACGAACGACGCCGGGACGAGCAGGTCGACCCCGAAGGGGCGGTCGCCGACCTTCTCCTTGATCCACTGGATCTCGGTGCGCAGATTGTCGGGCGCGAGCCCGGTGCCGCCGAAGATCCCGATGCCGCCGGCGTTGGTGACGGCGGCGATCACGTCGCGCGTGTGGGCGAAGGCGACGATCGGCACCTCGCAGCCGTACTCGTCGCAGAGCCGTGTGTGGAGCGGGTTACCGTGCATCTATCGTACCTCCTCGAGTGTCCGCGGGCGGATTCTACGACGCGGGCTGCGGGCGTGCCTGGGGCGGGTCCGGCGAGCCGCGGGTCAGCACCCGCGGCTCGCCCCGTGGTTCCTGACGCGCGTTCCACCCGCGGGGCGAGACCCCCGGCTCGCCGCGTGGTCCCCGGTGTGCGCCGTGTCTCCGCCCTCGCTTGCCTACGCCGTGGGGCGTCCTCCCCCGGTGCTACTATCACGCGCGCCAATTGGCCCCCCGCGAACGGAGGTCGCCGATGACGACGGCCCGGCAGATCGACGCCGAGCAGCTCCTCTACATGTACCGCACGATGGTGACGATCCGGGAGTTCGAGGAGACCGCCGGCCGGCTCGCCGAGCAGGCGAAGATCCCCGGCGCGGTCCACCTCTACGCCGGCGAGGAGGCGATCGCGGTCGGCGTCTGCGCGCACCTGGACCCGGCCGACACGATTACGAGCACCCACCGTGGCCACGGCCACTGCATCGCGAAGGGCGGCGACGTCCGCCGCATGTTCGCGGAGCTCTTCGGCAAGTCCGAGGGCTACTGCCGCGGCAAGGGCGGCTCGATGCACATCGCCGATCTCGACATCGGGATTCTCGGGGCGAACGGGATCGTCGGCGGCGGCCCGCCGATCGCGGTGGGGGCGGCGTTCGCGGCGAAGTACCAGGGGAACGGGCGCGTGTGCGTCTGCTTCACGGGCGACGGCGCGACGAACGAGGGCACCTGGCACGAGGCGATCAACTTCGCGGCGCTGCACCGCCTGCCCGCGATCTTCGTGATCGAGAACAACCACTACGGCGAGTTCACGCCGCAGGAGCGGCAGGGCGCGATCGCGCGGCTCGCCGACCGCGCGGCGTCGTACGGGATCCCCGGCGTCTCCATCGACGGCCAGGACGTGATCGCGGTCTACGAGGCGGCGCGCGAGGCGATCGAGCGCGCGCGCCGCGGCGACGGGCCGACGATCATCGAGGGCGACACCTACCGCTTCTACAACCACACCGGGATGAGCGAGGGCGACCCCCGCCCGCAGGAGGAGCGCGCGGCCTGGCGGCAGCGCGACCCGATCGCGATCCTGCGCGGCGTGCTCGAGCAGCGCGCGATCCTCTCGGGCGAGTCCGCGGAGCGCATCCACGAGGAGGTGCGCCGCGAGGTCGAGGGGGCGATCCGCTTTGCGGAGGCGGCCCCCTACCCCGACCCGTCCGAGCTGCTCACCGACGTCTACAGCGACTGACCGAGCGGCCGCGCGGACACGCGTGACCTGGAACGCAGGAGCAAAGCGATGACCACGACCACCGGAGCCACCGCGACCGCGCAGCGCGAGATCACCTACCTGCAGGCGGTGAACGAGGCGCTGCACCACGAGATGGAGCGCGACTCGAAGGTCTTCGTCGCCGGGATCGACCTCGCCGCGCGCGGGGACGTCTTCGGGACGACGCGCGGGATCCTCTCGCGCTTCGGCTCCGAGCGGATCCTCGACACGCCGATCTCGGAGAACGCGATCGTCGGGCTCGCAGTCGGCTCCGCGCTGCAGGGGCTGCGGCCGGTCGTGAGCGTGATGTTCATCGACTTCATCGGCGTCTGCTTCGACGTGATCCTGAACCAGATGGCGAAGAACAAGTACATGTTCGGCGGGAAGGCGAGGCTGCCGCTCGTCGTGCTCGCGAACGCGGGCGCCGGCGGCGGGATGGCGGCGCAGCACTCGCAGAGCCTCGAGGCGCTGCTCTGCCACATCCCCGGCCTGAAGGTCGTGATGCCCAGCATGGCCGCTGACGCAAAGGGGCTGCTCACCTCCGCGATCCGCGAGGACAACCCGGTCTTCTTCGTGCAGCACAAGCGCTGCGCGCGGTTGCGCGGGCACGTGCCCGAGGGCGAGTACGTGGTGCCGCTCGGCAAGGCGCGCGTGGTGCGTGAGGGGCGCGACGCGACCGTCGTGGCGACGGCGTACATGGTGCACGAGGCGCTGGCAGCGGCGGAGCGGCTCGCCGAGCGCGGCATCGAGATCGAGATCGTCGACCCGCGCACGCTCCAGCCGCTCGACATCGAGACGATCTTGGCGTCGGTGCAGAAGACGCACCGCGTGCTCACCGTGCACGAGGCGGTGCAGTTCGGCGGGATCGGCGCGGAGATCACCTCGCAGATCGTGGCGGAGGCGTTCGACCACCTCGACGCGCCGCCGGCGAGGCTCGGCGGGCCGTGGAGCCCGGTGCCGTACAGCGTGGTGCTCGAGCGCGAGTGGATCGTGAACGCCGACAAGATCCACGACGCGGTGGTCGCGCTCGTCGAGGGCGGCGAGGGCTAGGCCGCGCCGTGCCCGTCGCGGTCCACCTCCCCAAGGTCGGGATGACGATGGAGGACGGGGTGCTCGTGCGCTGGCTCGTGCCCGAGGGGGGGCAGGTCGAGCGCGGGGCGCCGCTGTTCGAACTCGAGACCGAGAAGGTCGAGATCCAGGTGGAGGCGGACGGCGACGGGTCGCTCCGGCAACTGGTCGCAGAGGGGACGCGGCTCGCGCCGGGGGCCGTGGTGGGCTGCCTGCTCGCGGCGGGTGAGGCGGAGGTGCCGCAGGCGCTCCGTGACGCCGTGGCCGTGCAGTGGAGCGCCCCCGCGGACTCGGAGGAGCGGCCCCCGCGGCCGGGTGGGGACGGCGAGGCGCCGGGCGGCGCCG
>VGNK01000197.1 GCA_016866055.1 Chloroflexota bacterium
CCAGCGGCGCCTGGAGGCCCCCCCCGGGGGAGGGCCGGGGCAGGCCCCCACGAGCGGGCTGAGTCGGCGCCCCCGCTGACGCGGGTGCGGGGCGGCCTACAGCGCCCGTCGCAGCAGCAGGTCGTTGTGGCGGCCGGGCGGGGCGAACCCCTCCTGCTCGACCGCCTCGCGCGCCCCGCTCATCGTTGCCGGCAGCACGGTCTCGATCCCGCGGTAGCCGCGGCCCTGCGCGAACGCGATCGCGCTGCGCGTGAGCGCGCGCATCCCGCGCCCGGCGAGCCGTCGCAGCAGCGCGAGCTCACCGTCGCCGCGGTCCAGCGCCGCGCAGCCGACGACCGTGCCGTCGGAAAGCGTCGCCACCCAGATGCCACGGCCCGGCTGCATGTAGTAGCGGACGTCGGCCAGGTCGGGGTCGCGCTCGTGGTCGGGCGCGTCGAAGCCGAGCGCGATCAGCGCGCGCGTCACCACGAGCCGCACCTGCGCCGCGTCCGCCTCGGTCGCCTGCCGGATCGCCAGCGGCTCGTGCTGTATCACCGCGGCTGCTCCCACGGGAGCGCGCGCGGCTGCAGCACCTGTCGCATCCGCCCGTCGGCGGCGAGCGCGATCAGGTCGAGCGCGCCGTACGCCGCCGGGTTCATCCCGCGCAGGGCCGCGGTCGCGAGCTCCTCCTCGATGTGCCCGAGCGCCGCCACGAGCACGAGCACGGCGAGGTCGCTCCGACCGCCCCGGCGCTGCTCGACCGCGCGCGTCACGTGCCGGCGGAACTGCCGCCGCACCACGGTCCCGTCCTCGGGGTCGACGCCCGGCGGCGCGGCGATCACGGCGACGCCCGGCGGCGCGTCCGCGGGGAGCATCGAGACCGTCCAGTAGTCGTGCACCTGCACGTCGGTGAGCTCGCCCGCGTGGAGCAGCGCCGCGCGATCGCGCACGCGCGAGACCACGATGTCCACCTCGGCGGGCTCGCTCGGGAGCCGGTGCAGCGCGCGCGCGTCGAGGTGGAACGCGCCGCTCACCCCCTCGGAGATGCGCGTCCACTCGCGCGAGAGCGCGCCGCTCACCGAGACGTAGGCGCCGTCGTCCTGGATCTTCGCGAGCTTGAGCGTGACCGGAAGCCGCACCTCGCGCCGCTCGCCCGGCTCGAGCCCCGCGAGCCCGCGCGCGAGCGCGAGCCGCAGCTGGGAGCGCCGCGGTTCCTCCACCGGCAGCTCGGCCCCCGGCGGCACCCAGATCGCGTAGCCCGCGTCGGCGGCCGCGCCGAGGTCGGCCGCAAGCTCCTCACCGAACCCCGGCACGCCGGGGACCGCGTCCGCGTCCTCCCAGAGCGCGCCCACGGTGACCCCGACGCGGCGCTCGCGCTGCGTGAGCACGGCGTCGAATCCCTCGCCCTCGCCCTCGCGCTCGGCGACGCGGAACGTGCGGAAGTAGCGCTCGCTCATCCACGCCGCCAGCATCGAGAGGAGCGCGCGGCGGAGCGGATCGGCGGTGGCTGCGCGCACGCTCATCACCCATCCATCGGCGCTACGCCCGAGCGGAGTCCTCCGCCGCCTGCGCCCGCGCGCGCCGGCGCGCGTCGCGACGGTCGAGGATCGGCAGCACCCCGTTTGAGATCACCTGCACCGCCACCACGAGGTTCAGCAAGAGGAAGTCGATCACGCCGACCCACTTGAGGCCGTTCACGACGAGGCCGCCGTCGTTGCCGGTGCGCTGCGCCCAGTTCACCGCGGCGACGACGAGCAGCAGCACGACGAGCAGCGCGACCGGCGCGTCCCAGGAGCGGATGAAGCGCGAGAACGCCGCGGCGATGCCGGCGCCGACGGCGATGTTCACGGCCATGAACCCGAGCAGCGGCGTCCCGTGGTGATCCCAGACCTCGAACGCGGAGAGAAACAGGAGCATCAGCCCGACCGGCGCGAGCACCGCGATCAGGATGCCGGGCAGGTCGGATCGCTTGAACCGCATGTCGCTGCCTCTCCGTGCTCGAAGCGTCTCCTGGCGCGGCGTCGTTCCGGCGCGGCGCCCCGCGGGCGCCGACATTCTCCCGCGCGCGGGCTAGATGTTCGAGCGCGACTGCCCGCCGTCCACGTTGAGGGTCGTCCCCAGGATCCAGGACGCCACGGGCGAGGCGAGGAAGACGACCGCCGCCGCCACCTCCTCCGGCCGCCCGAAGCGCCCGCCCGGGATGTCGCGCTCGATGAAGCGCGCCATCCCCTCGGGGTCCTCCTTGAGCCGCCGCCCCCACGACCCGCCCTCGAAGGCGATCGAGCCGGGCGCGACGTTGTTCACGCGGATCCCCTGCGCCGCCCACTGCAGCGCGTAGGCCTTCGACATCGCGATCTGGGCGGCCTTCGTCGCGTTGTACTGCGGGGGGCCGCCGGACTCGCGCCCGTAGATCGAGGAGATGTTCACGACGGCGCCGCCGCCGGGCGCGCGCGCGAGATGCGGCTTCGCGAGCTCCATCAGGCGCGTCGGCGCGAGCACGTTGAGCTCGAAGGAGCCGCGCCAGGCCTCGTCGAGCGCCGCCGCGCGCACGGTGGCGCCGGCGTTGTTCACGAGCACGTCGAGCGCGCCGTACGCCGAGACCGCGGCCTCGACGGTGCGCGCGGCGTCCGCCTCCGCGGTGACGTCGGCGACCACGGTTTGCACCTCGGCGCCGGGGTGGGCGGCGGCGAGCGCCTCGCGGGTGCGCTCGAGGTCCTCGGCGCCGCGCGCGCAGAGCGTGAGCCGCGCCCCCTCGGCGGCGAAGGCCTCCGCGATCGCGCGGCCGATGCCGCGGCTCGCGCCGGTGACGACGACGGAGCGACCCGAGAGCTGCAGGTCCACGGCGCACCCCCGGCGGCCATCCTTGCAGGGGGCGGGTCCGCCGTCCAGCCGAGTTTGACGGCCCGATCGGCGCCCGCCTACATTCCGTGCCGCGGGCCCCGCGCGAGCGGGGCCGTGACATAACCGGCGTGGTTTCGCGAGTTCGCGACTCGCGACCCCGCGACAGCGCGAGGCGCCGGCGGGCGGGAGCCGCGATGCCCCTGACGGCGCTCACGGTCGACGGCTTCGTCGCCACGCTGCGCGTCGAGCCGGCCGGAGGGCTGCTCGACCGCGCGTTCATGCTCGCGCTCGCCGACGCCGCCGCCGAGCTGGCGGCGGCGACCGATCGCGTGCGCGCGGTGGTCGTCGCGCCGGTGGGGGCCGACCTCGGCACGGGCTGGAGCCAGGCGGCGCTGCTGGAGGATGACGGCGTGGAGGGCGTCTCGCCGCTCGGCGAGGGGTTCGCGGCGCTGGCGGCCGTACCTCAGCCCACGATCGCCGCGATCCGGGGCCGGGCGCTCTCGGCCGGCCTGGAGCTGGCGCTCGCGTGTGACATCCGCATCGCCGGCGAGAACGCGCGACTGGGGATGCCGGAGACCACCGCCGGGATCGTGCCGCGGGGCGGGGGGAGCCAGCGGCTGCCGCGCGCGGTGGGGCGCGCGCACGCGCTGCGGCTGCTCCTGCTCGGCGAGGAGATCGACGCCGCCGAGGCGCGACGCATCGGGCTCGTCTCGCGCGTCGTACCCTCTGGCGACGTGGCGGCCGCGGCGCTCGCGCTCGCGCGCACGATCGCGGAGCGGGGCCCGATCGCGACGCGGCTCGCCAAGGAGGCGGTGCACCGGGGCGCGGAGCTGACGCTCGAGCAGGCGCTGCGCTACGAGCTCGACCTGACGCTCCTGCTGCAGACCACGGCGGACCGCGCGGAGGGCGTGCGCGCGTTCGCGGCGAAGCGCCCGCCCAACTTCATCGGCCGCTAGCCTCCGCGTTGACGCCAGCGCTGGCCGACCCGAGCATCGAGAGCAGCGAGAGGGGGAGGTGGCAGTGAACGTCATCCTGAACACGGACGAGGTGCACAGCGTGCTCGCCCTCGTCACCGCGAACATCCTCGATCACGTCGACCTCTCGGACGACGCGAAGAAGAAGATCCGCGCGTGGCGCCGCGAGCGCGATATCGACACCATCGGGCTCGACGAGTTCGCTGAGGCGATGAACACCGCGCTCGGCAACCACATCGACGAGCGCACGACGCGCTACCTGCGCAAGCGCGGGAGCCTCAAGGTCTCGGCGAGGGCGGAGTAGGGCGATGAAGGTCGAGTTCTCGGTCGAAGAGATCCAGCGGATGATCGACTCGGTGGTCGACGAGCTCGTCGAGCTGAAGCTCGACAAGAGCGATCGCGCGAAGATCCGGCGCTGGCGGTCGAACACGATGACCGCGGTGTCACCGGCGATGCAGCTGCTCGCCGAGAAGGTGAACGCCGAGATCCAGCGCACCCACGACCAGAGCCTCGCGAGCCCGATCAAGAAACCGGACTGGGCGAGCTAGCCGGCGCACCATCCGACGCTCCGTTCAGCGCCGGGGGGACGGGGTCCGTGGCCGAGCCGTTCGTCCGCCACGACCGCGAGGGCGACGTCGCCTGGCTGACGCTCAACCGGCCGGGCCGGCTGAACGCCGTGCACCTCGAGATGCGCGACGAGCTCTGGCAGATGCTGACGCTGCTGCGCGACGACCCGACGGTGCGCGTGGCCGTGCTGCGCGGTGCGGGGGAGCGCGCGTTCTCGGCCGGCGCGGACATCACGGAGTTCGGCACGGCCCCGTCGGTGCTGACCGCGCGCGACGCGCGCCTCGGTCGCGACCTCTGGGGGCTGATGACCTCGCTGCGCATCCCGCTGATCGCGGCGATCCAGGGCTTCGCGTACGGCGCCGGGATGGAGATGTCGCTGTACTGCGACCTCCGCGTGGCGTCGTCCGACGCGCGCTTCGCGCTGCCCGAGGTGACGCTCGGCTACATCCCGTCCGCCGGGGGGACGCAGACCGCCGCGCGGCACCTCGCGCGCAGCGACGCGGTGCTGCTCGCGACCTCGGGCGAGCCGCTCGACGCGGCGGAGGCGTACGAGCGCGGGCTCGTGCACGCGGTCGTCCCACGCGAGGCGCTCGAGCCGACCGCGCGAGCGTGGGCGGGGTCGCTCGCGGCCCGGCCGCCGCGTGCGCTGCA
>VGNK01000198.1 GCA_016866055.1 Chloroflexota bacterium
CGGGCGGCTGCGCGAGGCGCGCCGCCGCGGCGCCGCGCAGGCCCCGGCGAGCGCCGCCAGCTACCTCGTCGGCGGCGGCGAGTCGCTCCCGCTTCGCGACGGCTCGGTCGACGTCGTCGTGCTCAACGAGGTGATCGAGCACGTCGCCGACGACCGCGAGACGCTGCGCGAGGTCGCGCGCGTGCTCCCGGTCGGCGGCGCCTGCGTGATCTTCGCGCCGAACCGCCTCTACCCCTTCGAGACACACGGCATCTACCTCGGACGCCGCTATCTCTTCGGGAACATCCCGCTCGTGAGCTGGCTGCCCGGGCCCCTCCGCCGGCGGCTCGTCCCGCACGCGCGCGCCTACCGCCACGGCGACTGGCGCCGGCTCGTGCGCGGGCTGCCGCTTGAGATCGTTTCGCACGGCTACGTCTACCCCGGCTTCGACAACGTCGCCGTGCGCGCCCCGCGGCTCGCGCAGATCCTGCGCGCCGTCTGCTACTGGGCGGAGGCGCGGCCGCTGCGACGCTTCGGGCTCAGCCACCTCGTCGTGCTCCGGCGCACCGAGCGCGACACGCGAGGGGCGACCCCGTGAGCGCGGGCCGGCACATCCTGCGGCGCCGCGCGCGCGTCCGCGCGATCGGCCACGCGTTTCGCGCGGACGCGCGCCGGCGCCCGCAGGCGAAGGTGATCGCCACCGTCGTCGGGCTGCTCGCGATGGCGCTCCTGGTCAGCGGCCTCGTCGCCGGGGCCGGCGGGATCTGGGCCACCGCGCGCTACCAGACGTTCGCGGAGAGCGTCGTCCCGCCGGAGCAGCTGATCGCGAGCCTCCCGCGCGGCGGCGCGCGCGTCTACGACCGCCACGGCGAGCTGCTCTACGAGTTCGTCGACGAGCTGAGCGGCCTGCGCCGCCCGGTGCCGCTCGCGGAGATCTCGCCGTGGATGGTGAAGGCGACGATCTCCACGGAGGACCAGTCGTTCTACACGAACAACGGGCTGAACACGCGCGGCCTCATGCGCGCGGCGGTCGAGAACTTCACGCCGTTTCGCAGCAGCTTCCTCGAGGGATCCGGCGGCTCGTCGATCACGCAACAGCTCGCGAAGAACGTCTACATCCCGCGCGAGGAGCGTGCGCAGCGCTCGGTCGACCGCAAGTTCAAGGAGACCGTGATCGCGCTGGAGCTGACGAAGCGGTACAGCAAGGACCAGATCCTTGAGTGGTACCTGAACTCGATCTCGTACGGCGGCATCTACACGGGCGTGCAGGCCGCCGCGGAGGGGTACTTCGGGAAGGACGCGAAGGACCTCACGCTGCCGGAGGCGGCGCTGCTCGCCGGCATCCCGCAGTCGCCGGCGGGCTACGCGCCGCTGCAGGGCCAGCTCACCACGCGGGACGAGCACACGCTCACGCCGGGGAGCCCGACGAAGGCGCGTCAGCTCGAGGTGCTGCGGCTGATGGTCGAGCACGGCGCGATCACGCAGCAGCAGGCCGACGAGGCCGCGCGCACGGCGATCGAGTTCCGCCCGAACCGATTCGAGATCCAGGCGGCGCACTTCGTGCTCGGTCGGGTTGCGAGTGAGATCACGAGGCGCTTCGGCCAGAACGCGCTCTTCCACGACGGGCTCGAGGTCACGACGACGATCGACCTGCGGCTGCAGCGCCGGGGCGAGAAGATCCTCGAGCAGTACATCAAGGAGTTCGGGGAGGAGGCCAAGCTCTTCAACGGAGCGCTCGTTGCGCTCAACCCGAAGACCGGCGAGATCCTCGCGTACATCGGCAGCCGCGACTACTTCCGGGACGACATCCAGGGACGCAACGACAACGTCGTCGCGCAGAACTCGCCGGGCTCCACGCTGAAGCCCTTCACGTACATGACCGCGTTCACCGAGGGCTGGGGCACCGGCACGGCGATCCTCGACACGCCGACCCAGCTGATCGACTTCGCCACCGGCCAGCCGTACGTGCCGCGCAACCCGATCGACGCCGAGCTCGGGCCGATCACCGTCGCCGAGGCGCTCGGCAACTCGCTGAACGTCTCCGCAGTGAAGACGATCCAGTTCGCGGGCGTGCAGCGCACCGTGCAGATGCTGAAGCAGGTCGGCTACACGACGCTGCACAACCCACGCGGCTACGGTCCGTCGCTCACGGTCGGCGGGGTCGACGTGAGTTTGCTCGACCAGGTGGTCGGCTACAGCGTGCTCGCGACCGGCGGGATCATGCGCGGCCAGCAGGTGGTGGTCGATCGCGTGCAGCCCGGCGACCGCTCGCTCGAGCCGATCTCGCTGTTGAAGGTCACCGACGCCGACAGGCGCGTGCTGCACGAGTTCAAGCAGCCGATCGAGCGGCGCGTGATCCCGCCCGAGTTCCCGTACCTCGTGACCTCGATCCTCGCGGACGGCAAGAACCAGTGCATCACGTTCGGCGTCTGCAACGCACTCGCGCTGCCGGACGGCCGGCCGGCGGCGGTGAAGACCGGGACGAGCGAGCCGTTCGAGGGGACGCGCCAGATCGGCGAGACCTGGACGATCGGCTACACGCCCGAGGTCGTGATCGGCGTCTGGTCCGGCAACGCCGACAACGCGCCGATCACCGGCATCTACTCGACGACCGTGTCGTTCCGCTCGTGGCGCGACGCGATGGTGGCGGCGTTCGAGGTGCTGCGCGTGCCGCCCACGCCGTTCACGCGGCCGCCCGGCGTCGCCGAGCGCGAGGTGTGCTGGCCGTCCGGGAAGCTGCCGACCGAGCTCTGCCCGCCGCTCAATCGCTACAAGAGCCTCTTCGCGGAGAGCGCGCTCCCGCGCGACACGGAGAAGTCGCCGCAGGCGTTCGACTCCTGGTGGCAGAAGGTGAAGCTCGACTCGCGGACCGGGCTGCTCGCGACCCCGAGCACGCCCGCGAGCTTCATGCGCGAGGAGGTGCGCCTCGTCCTCCCGAAGGAGGAGGTCGAGAACTGGAAGGGCATGCTCAAATGGGCCGAGAAGGCCGGCGTGCGCGCGCAGCTCGCTCCCACCGACCAGTCGAGCCCGAGCGCGCTGCTCGTGAACATCCTCACGCCCTCGCCCTCCTCGACCGTGGGAGGCCGGTTGATCCTCTCCGGGAAGGCTTCGTCGCCGAAGTTCGTCGACTACGCGGTGGAGTGGGGCCGCGGCGTCGCGCCGGCGAACTGGGTGCGCGTCTACCAGTCGACGGTCCCGGTGGAGAACGGCACGCTCGCGATCTGGGACACGTCTTCGGTGCCCGACGGGCCCTACGTGCTGCGCATCGTGCTGCAGGACGAGGAGCGCGGACGCGCGTCCTACCAGGTCCCGCTGCTCGTCGAGAACCGCACCGCGACCGGGCAGCCCCCGCCGCCGTCGGACAACGCGCCGTTCATCGCGATCACGAACCCCGGCCACGGCGAGGAGGTGCGCGGCACGCTCGTGATCACCGGGACGGCCGCTGCGGCGGACCTGCGCGACATCGTGATCGAGGTGGGGCCGGGCCAGGCGCCGGTGCAGTGGCTGCAGGTCGCGCGGCTCACGACGTCCGTGATCAACGGCGTGCTCGGCTCGTGGGTCAGCACCGCCGTCGCCGACGGCACGCACACGATCCGCATCACGGTCAGCGACCGGCGGCTCGGGTCGTCGATCACGACCGTCACCGTGAACGTGCGCAACCGCCCCGGCGGCTGACCCGCCGGCGCGCTCGCCACTCCCCGCTCAGCCGCCCAGCCGCGCGAGCGCGCGCTCGACGTCCGCGCGAGAGTCGAAGTCGCGCACGAGCGCGAGGAAGGCAGCGAGCGACCCCGCGCGCTGACGCAGCTCCCGGAGCTGCGGGCCGAGCGGGTCGACGGCGTCCGGGCGGGCGGCGTAGGTCCCGTACCACGCGAAGTAGGCCTGGTTGAGCCGGCGGATGCGCACGCCCTGCTCGGAGAGCCGCCGCCGGGCCTCCTCCATCAGTCGCTCGGCCTCGTCGATCCGTCCGTGCGCGAGCAGCTCGTCGACCTCGAGGCGCAGCCCGCGCAACGTACGCGCGACCTCGGCGGCGCGGCCCGGCTCCGGGGTCGGCGTCGCGCCCGCCGCCGCACCGGCGGGGCGCGGGTTGTCGAAGCGCTCGAGCACGAGCGCGGCGACCTCCTCGGCGACGATGTCCGCGACGGTCTCGTTGATCGTCACGACCTCGCGCGAGCGGAAGTAGCGCAGCCCGAGCGGATAGAACGAGAGGTAGTGGTGAACCCACTCGTGCGCCGCGGCGCGCACGGTGCCCCGGTAGCTCATGCGGGCGTCGACGACCGCGGGGTAGACGCTGAGCCCGCCGGTGGGGACGACGAGCGCCGAGAGCGACTCGTCGCGCTCGACCTCGCGCTCGATCGCCTCGGCGCGCGCGAGGCGCAGGCCGGGGCGCAGGAGCGAGACGCGCCGCCTCTCGATCACCTCGCGCGGCGAGACGACGAGCGCCTCCGGCGATGCGGCGAGCTCGACGTCGACCGGCGGGAAGACCGAGACCCCACCGAAGAGGTCGAAACGGCCGCTCACGCGGAGCTCGCGAAGCGCCGCGTCGAGCCGGCCCTCGATCGCCGCCTCGATGACGTTCTCGAGGCGGCGCCCCTCGGTGCCGTCGCGATCGCGGAGCGCGAAGTAGCGCGCGATCGCCTCGTCGCCGTCGGGATCGTTGCGGAAGGGCCGGCCGAGCGCGAAGAGCCACTTGTTGGCGAACGAGGTGCGCTCCCAGCGCGGGAGGTCGAAGCGTTCGCCGGCGGCGCGGTCGGAGGTCGCGATCACGGCCAGGATCAGCGCGAAGGCGCCGATGAAGCCGACCGGCGGCCAGCCCCCGATCGCGCCGAGCCGGCGCAGGTGTCGCAGGATCGCGCGCAGCACGATCCCACGGTAGCGGCGCGCGGGCGGCGCGGTCGGTGGCCGCTATCATGCCGCGCGATGACGCGCGCCGAACCCGCCGGCCGGGCCGGCGCCCCGCCGCCTCCCGCCGACCCCGCTCGCGCTCCCACGCGCGGCGAGCGCGCCA
>VGNK01000199.1 GCA_016866055.1 Chloroflexota bacterium
GCGGACGGTCGGGCGGCGGAGTCGCTGCCCGCGGCCGAGGCGCCCGACGGCATGCCCGCCGCGGACACCCAGCCGGCCGATCGTTCGCGTTAGTCCCGGCCCGCCCCGCCGGCGGGTCACCCGGGGCGGATCAGCAGCTTCCCCGTCGTCTCACCGGCGCCGATGCGGCGCAGCGCCTCCGCCACCCCGTCCAAACCCCACTCGCCGCCGAAGCGCGGCCGCGGCGCGCCCTTGCGGTGCCGCGCGACGAAGGTCGTCCATGCGGCGGCGCACCTCCTCGGCGTCGCCGCGCGCTGCTGAGAGTCGTGTCGAGCGTGGTCACCGGGCCCGAGGCGCCGCCGGGCAGCACGCAGGTGCGCCGCCGCCGCGTCGCGAGCAGCGGCTGCTCGATCGTGGCGGCCCCCACCGCGTCGTGTACCGTCCCCGCGCCGGGGCGTCCCCCGCGCGCCGGCGCGGCGAAGCGACCGCCCTCACCGCCCGGGCGCCGGGGGCGGCTGTGACGCGCGCCACGACATGGAGTCCGGCCGTGACCGCCCCCGGAAGTTCTCGAGGCCGAACATCTCCAGGTAGAACGCGAGCGGGCGCGGCTCGAAGGCGGGATCGAAGCGTGCCCAGCGGCGTGCGTGCCCTTCCGACCGGAAGAGGTGCATCTCCGCTCAGCGGAACGGAGCAGCTCGCGGCCGGCCTGCGAGGCCCCAGCTCCGCCGCGAGCTCGGTATCGTGCGGTGCGCGGCCGCTCTCGATGAACCGCCGGTTCACCGCGGCATACGCGCGGTCGAGCTCGTCGAGCGTCGCCGTCAGCACCCGCTCCGCGCCGCGCCGGCTACGGGACCGCGATCGCGCGCGCGCTCAGCAGCTCGCCGAGCACGTCCCCGAGCCCGAGCTCGACGAGCACCGTGGGTCCGTCGGCGCCCGGTGGGCGCGCGGGCTCGGTGACGCGCACCGGCGTCATGGAGAGCCGCGGCGACGGCCCGACCATCCGCACCGCGCCCACGCCCTCGTGCTCGCGCACGACCGTGAGGCGATGGCGGCGGACCCAGGGATCCTCGAGGACGGTCTCGAGATCGACGAGCGCGTGCGCGCCGATCCCCGCGGCGGTGAGCCGATCCACCCACGTCGCCGTCGGCTCGGTGGCGAAGCGCGTCTCGAGCGCCTGCTCGAGCGCGCCGCCGTCCATCGCGGCGAGGCCCGCGATCCCGGTGGCCGCGGCCAATCGCGGGCGGTCGCCCGGGCGCGCGCCGAGGACGAACCAGCCGTCGGCGGCGCGGTAGAGGCGCTGGAGCGGTCCCGCGCCGCGCGCCGCGCGTCCGCTCGGCTCGTCCCACGTCCGGCCCTCGTATTCGAACATGAATGACGTCTGGTGGAGCGTCCCGGTCATCGAGAGCGCCGCCTGCACGCGCTCGCCCTCGCCGGTACGGCCGCGGTGGAAGAGCGCGAGGAGCACCGAGAACGCGCCCATCATCCCGGTGCCGTAGTCGCACAGCGCGAACGGCTGCATCGCGGGCGCGTCCCCGCCCATGCGCAGCTGCATCCCGGTCGTGGCCTGGCCCACCGGCTCCCAGCCGCGGTCCGCGCCGCGCGGGCCGTCGTAGCCGTAGGCGCTCACCGACGCGTAGAGGATGTCCGCGCGCCGCGCGCGCACGTCGTCGTAGCCGATGCCCAGCCGCTCGGCGGTGCCCTTGCGGAAGTTCTGGATGAACACGTCCGATGTCTCAGCCAGCCGCCAGAGCACGTCGCGCCCCGCGGCGGAGCGGAGGTCGAGGAGCAGCGACCGCTTGCCGCTGTTCACGTGCAGGTGCGACATGACGTCGCCCGAGGTGTCGTTGATCTTGACGACGTCCGCGCCGAACTCCGCGAGCACGCGTCCCGCGGTCGGGCCCGCCCAGATCTGCGTGGTGTCGATCACGCGTACGCGCGTCGAGCGCACCCCGCAGCGGCTCGGAGGCCGCGGCGTGCGGGGTCGCCGCGTGCGTGGCGAGCTCGGCGAGGATCGACGCGCGGTCGGCGTCGAGCGCGTGCCGCGGCTCGGGGTCGTCCGGCCGCGACGCGGTGAGCGCGACCGGGAAGCCCGCCTGCGCCATCGGCCCGAGCTCCGGGTCGTCGAGCGTCACGACCGCGCGCGTTGCGCGGGCGTGCTCGTCGTGGAGCCATTCCCGCGTCGTGCGGCAGACACAGAGCGGCGTCCCCGCCTCGTTGACGAGGCGCTCCCACTCCCACGAGTCCCTCGTGCGGAAGAGCGTCGTGAGGCGGGCGCGCAGCTCCGCCGTCAGCGCCGGCTCCGCGCGCAGCCGCTCACGGTCCGCGAGCCCCTCCTCCGCCCACCCCGACGGGAAGAAGCGCGCGGCGAACCAGTCGAAGTGACGCGGGCGCAGCACGATCAACTGGACCCAGCGGTCGTCTGCGCAGCGATAGAACCCGCCGCCGAGCGGATCGCCGCCTGGGTTGCCCGGCGGCACCTGCGGGCGCGGCGGCCCCCCGACGGCCCGCTCGCCGCGTCCGCCGAACGCCTCGAACATCGCGTCGAAGAGCGGGGTCTCGATGCGCTGGCCGCGGCCGGTGCGCTCCCGCGCGATCAGCGCGGCGACGACGCTGTTCACCGCCGCGAAAGCGGCGAAGTTCGAGGCGAGCGGGACCGCCGTGTAGTGCGGGTCGCCGCCGGCGCGCGACTCGTAGCTCGCGGTCGCCGCGCCGATGACGCCCTCCCACGCCGCCACCGCCGCGCGCGGATCGTCCGAGGCGAAGCCGGGGAGCGAGCAGTAGAGCAGCGCGGGGTTCGCCTCGAGCATCGCCTCCGCGCCCAGCCCCAGGCGGTCCATCACCCCGGGGCGGAAGTCTCGATCGAGACGTCGGCGCTCGCGAGCAGCCGCCGCGCCACGTCGCGGTCGTCGGCGCGCTTGAGGTCGAGCACGATGCTGCGATTGCCTCGGTTCCAGACCGCGTTCGCCGGCGTGTTCCAGCGCGGCCCGCCCGGGGGATCGACGCGGATCACCTCCGCGCCCTGGTCCCCGAGCAGCATCGCAGCGAGCGGCCCCGCGACGTACTGGCCGAAGTCGATCACGCGCACGCCGTGCAGTGGTCCGGCCATGCGATTCCCCCTTGCGCCCGAGTCTAGCGGCGCGGATCGCCGCGGGCCGCGGGAGCGACCCGCAGGCGTGCGCGGCTCAGCGCCCGACGAACTTCGGCGGACGCTTCTCGATGAACGCGCGGCGCCCCTCGGCGCCGTCGTCGGTGCGGCTCGCCTCGCCGGTGGCCGCGGCGGCGAGCATCACCGAGTCCTCGAAGTGCATGTCGAGCCCGCGGTACGCGGCGAGCTTGATCGTGCCCATGATCCGCGTCGGCCCGTCCGCAAGCTTCTCGGCCCAGCCCTGCACGACCGTGTCGAGCTGGTCCGGGGGCACCGCGTAGTTGATGAGGCCGAGCTCGGCCGCGCGCGCCGCATCGACCGGCTCGCCGCTCAACAGCATCTCCATCGCGCGCTTCAGCCCGATGTAGCGGGGGAGCTGCGCCGTGCCGCCGATGATCCCGCTGCGCACGAACACCGCTGCGATGCGCGCGTCGCTCGCGGCGATCGCCATGTCGCTCGCGAGCATCAGGTCCATGCCGGCGCCGTACGCGAAGCCGTGCACGCGCGCGATGATCGGCTTGGGCACCGCGCGAAACGCCTGCGCGAAGTGGAAGTAGTTCCCGGAGCGCACGCTCGAGACGAGGTCGCGACGCGGGAGCGGCTGGCCCGCCGCCGCCGCGCGGGCCCCCGCGCGAATGTCGTCGCCGGCACAGAAGGCGCGTCCGGCGCCGCGGAGGACGATCGCTCGCACCTCCTCGTCGTGCGCGCAGTCCTCCAGCGCCGCCAGCAGACGGTCGCCGAGCTCCTTGTTCAACGCGTTCAGCGCCTCGGGCCGGTTCAAGGTGAGCGTGCAGATCGCACCGCTCTTCTCGACCAGCAGCACCGGTTCGCTCGTCACCCAGCACCTCCGACTCCGCGATCCACGCCGTCCGCGCGGACCCGCGTGAGCCCGTCGCGGCCGGGCGGATGGTACGGCGCGGAGCGCCGCCGTGACCGGCGCGAGTGGTTCCGAATGAGCCCGGCGGCTCCGCCTCGGGACCTCCCCCCGGGGACGCGCGGCCGTATAGTCGCCGCCGCGAGGCAGCATGACCGTCACCGGGCGCAGCGAAGGTGTCTGCTCGGCCGGCCGGATGCGCGGCGCGCGCCGGCGGGACCGCCGGGCGTGACCGGCGCGCTCGCCCCGCTGCGCCACCGCGACTTCCGGTTGCTCTTCATCGGCCTCGTCGCGGGCCGCGGCATGATGCCGCTGCAGTTCATCGCCCAGATCTTCTGGATCCAGTCCGAGGCCCCGGCCGAGCTGCGCGTGCTGCTCGTGGGCTCGCTCGCGGCGGTGCGCGGCGCCGCCGCGCTCGTGTTCGGGCTCGCCGGCGGCGCGCTCGCCGATCGCTTCGATCGCCGCCCCCTGCTCGTCGTCACGCAGTGGGCCTCGCTCGGCGCGAACGCCGGCGTCGTCGCGGTCATGGCCGTCGGGGAGGGCGATCTGCCGGGCGTGACCGCGTTCCTCGCGCTCACGTTCGTCGCCTCCGCGCTGATGGCGATCGACATCCCCGCGCGGCAGGCGCTCGTCCCCGAGCTGCTGGGGCCGGCGCTCACGCCGGGCGGCTACTCGCTGAACACCGCCGGCATGCAGCTCTCGCTCCCCGTCTCGATGCTCGCGTCCGGCTTCGCGATCGACGCGCTCGGCCTCGCGGGCGCCTACGCGGCGGGCGCGAGCGGCCACATCGCACAGATCGCCACGCTCGCGGCGATGCGCTACCGCGCCGAGCCGGCCGCCGGCGGGACGGCGCGGGCCGCCGGGGCGCGACGCACGCTCGCCGACGTGCGCGACGGGCTCCGCTTCGTGCGCCGGGAGCCGACCGTGCTCTGGGTGATCGCGCTCGTGCTGCTCGTAGGCGGCAT
>VGNK01000200.1 GCA_016866055.1 Chloroflexota bacterium
TCGCGCGCGAGCGCGGGCGCGACCGCGACGTGCCCCGCCCCCGCGAGCCGCGCGGCGAGCGCGGCGACCGCGCTCCAGTCCCGCAGTTCGTGCACGACGGAGCGCGCCTCGGATGCGCGGGCGCGGAACCGCTCGAGCGTCGCCTCCAGTGCGCCCTCCCCTCAACCCGCGGATGACTCTACCGGACGGTCCGACACCCGTCAGCCGGTCGCCGCACGCCGAGGTTGCGCGCGCTGCGTACGATGCGCGGCGTCAGGGCCGGCTGCGCGAACGGGGGTGCGCGATGCAGCGCTCCGCCTGGTACGTGCTCGGCATCGTCGCCGGCGCCGCCGCGCTCGTGGTGGGCGCGGTCATCCCGTCGGTCTTCGACTCGCCACGCGCGCCGCTGGTCTCGTGGTTCGTCGTAATGGCGCTCCTCACGTTCGCGTTCGGCTGCCTCGGCAAGGGCGCGAACGTCCGGTGGACCGGCGGGCTGATCGATGACCGGCGCAAGGTGAACGTCTCCCGGCTGCAGATGGCGGCGTGGACGATCCTGGGGATCGGCGCGATCTTCGCCGTCGGTATGAATAACCTCGCGATCGTCGCCGATCACCCGCTGGACTTCACCGTGCCCGAGGAGCTCTGCGTGCTGATGGGGATCTCGTGGGTGCGCTTCGCGGGCTCGCAGCTGATCAAGACGCAGCAGGTGCGGGCGCATCAGCTCACGCTGGGAGCGAGCGCTGCGGAGGCGCGCTGGATCGACATGTGAGCGCGGAGAAGGATGGCCGGGAGGGAACGCTGGACCTCGGCAAGATCCAGATGCTGCTGGTCTCGGTGGTCGTGCTCGTCACCTACGGCGCGGCGATGACGCGGTTGCTCGACAGCGGCGAGACCGTGGAGGCGCTCCCGCAGCTGAGCGGCGGCGTGATCTCGCTGCTCGCGATCAGCCAGGAGGGGTATCTGTTGGCGAAGAGCGTCCGGGGCGGCGCGCCGGCGCCGCCGGGGTAGCGGGTCGAAGACGCATCCGGGGCGGCGGGTGGTCACCCGCTGCTCGACGAGCACCTCTCAGTTGCGGGGCTAACCGCCCGCGCGACGCACGGAGATCACGCCGCGCACCCCGTCGAGGTGCGAGAGCAGCCGCGCGAACTGCGCGCCACCCTCGGTCTCCAGCGTGAGGTGCACGGTCGTCGTGCGGTCCGGGTGCTCCTCGGTGCGCACGCCGACCATGTTCACGCCGTCGCCGGCGACGATCGTGCTGATGTCGCGCAGCAGCCCCACGCGGTCCCACGCGTCGACCTCGACCGCCGCCGAGTACCTCTCCGCAGAGGGCCCCCAGTCGCAGTCGATGAGCCGCCCGCTGTCGTCGGCGCGCTGCGCGTTGCCGCAGTCCCGACGGTGCACGGAGACGCCGCGCGAGCGCGTCACGTAGCCGATGATCGCGTCGCCCGGCACCGGCCGGCAGCAGCGCGAGAGCGTCGTTGCGAGCCCGGACGTGCCGAGCACGTGCACGCCGGGGCTCCCGCGCCTCGGCGAGACCGTCGGCGCGTCGAGCGGCGGCGCCGAGGGCGGCGCCTGCTCGGCGAGCCGGTTGATCAGCTTCTGGACCGAGACGTCGCCGGACCCCACCGCCGCGTAGAGGTCCTCCATCGACTCGTAGCCGAGCTGTCGGTAGAGGTCATCGGGGAGCCGCGCGAGCCCGAGGCGGTCCACCTCGCGGTCCACCTGCTCGCGGCCGCGGTCGACGTTGTCGCTGCGCTGCTGGCGCCGGAACCACTGGCGCACTTTCTGTCGTGCGTGGGACGAGCCGAGGTAGCCCAGCGAGGCCATGAGCCAGTCGCGCGACGGTCCCTTGGGGCTGCGACTCCGCATGATCTCGACGATGTCGCCGTTGCTCAGCTTCGTCGTCAGCGGGACCAGCCGGCCGTTCACCTTCGCGCCGACGCAGTTGTGGCCGAGGTCGGTGTGGATGCGGTAGGCGAAGTCGAGCGGCGTCGAACCGGCGGGCAGCACGCGCACGTCACCGCGCGGCGTGTAGACGAAGACCTGGTCGTTGAAGACGTCGGTCTTCACCGACTCGAGGAAGTCCTCGGTGCCGGAGGCCTCCTGCTGCCACTCGATCAGGTGACGCAGCCACGCCATCCGCTCCTCGTACTGGAGGTCGCGGCGGCGCGGCTCCTCCTTGTACTGCCAGTGCGCGGCGACGCCGTATTCGGCGAGCTCGTGCATCTCGAGCGTGCGGATCTGCACCTCGAACGGGCGCGCGCCCGGCCCGAGCACCGAGGTGTGCAGCGACTGGTAGAGCGACTCCTTGGGGTTCGCGATGTAGTCGTCGAAGCTGCCAGGGATCGGACGCCAGGTCTGGTGGACGATGCCGAGCGCGTTGTAGCAGTCGGCGACCGAGCGGACGAGCACGCGCAGCGCGAGGAGGTCGTGGATCTGGTCGAGCGACTTCCCCTCAGCCGCGTACCGGCGCATCTTCTGGTGGATCGAGTAGAGGTGCTTCACGCGTCCGACGACCTCGGCCTCGACCTCGGCCTCCTCCAGCGCGCGCCGCAGCTCGGACTCGACGCGGCGCACGAAGCGCTCGCGCTCGCTGCGCTTCGTGGAGATGATGCGGGCGACGCGGCGGTAGGCCTCGGGCTCCGCGTAGCGGAAGGCGAGGTCCTCGAGCTCCCACTTGAACTGCCAGATGCCGAGGCGCGACGCGAGGGGCGCGTAGATGTCGAGCGTCTCGGTTGCGATCGCGAGCTGGCGGTCGGCGGGGAGGTGTTCGAGCGTGCGCATGTTGTGGAGGCGGTCGGCGAGCTTGACAATCACGACGCGGATGTCCTCCGCCATCGCGAGCAGCATCTTGCGCAGCGTCTCGGCGTCGGCGCTCGGGCCGTCATTGGCGCCGCCGATCGGGAGGCGCTCGATCTTCGTGGCGCCCTCGACCAGGCGCGCGACGTCGCGGCCGAACTGCTTCGAAAGTTCGGCGTGGGTGACGCCCGAATCCTCGATCACGTCGTGGAGCAGCGCCGCCTGCACGGTCTGGATGTCGAGCCGGAGGTCGGCGACGAGCTGGGCGACCGCGATCGGGTGCGTGACGTAGGGATCCCCGGAGAGCCGGGTCTGGCCGTCGTGGCAGCTGATCGCGAAGTCGAGGGCGGCGCGCGCCGCATCGACCCGTTCAGACGGAAGGTATGAAGCGAGCGTGCCGAGGAGCGCCTCGGCACCCGGCGGTGCCTGGTCGGAGACCACCATCTTCCGCCCAGCGTAGCACGCGCGTTCGGGACGGCGTCGTACCCCCGGGGGGCACCCCCGGCAGCCGGCCGCCACGGGCGGCGTGTGGAGGTTGCGGGGGCGCGCCCGTAGACTCGCAGCCATGCCCGATCTGCGCGCGCCACGCGGCATGCACGACCTCCTGCCGGACGACGAGCCGCTCTGGTTGCACGTCCGCGACACCGCCGAGCGCGTCGCGCGCGCGTTCGACTACCGCCTGATCCAGACCCCGCTCGTTGAGGACGCCGGCGTCTTCCAGCGCTCCGCCGGCGGCGACTCCGACATCGTCGCGAAGGAGATGTACGTCTTCGACGACCGCGGCGGCGACCGCCTGGCGCTGCGCCCCGAGGGCACCGCCGGGGTCTGCCGCGCCTACCTCGAGCACGGGATGGCCAGCCGACCCCAGCCTGTTCGGCTCTACTACTGCGGGCCGTTCTTCCGCTACGACCGGCCGCAGGCCGGCCGCTACCGGCAGCTCTGGCAGTTCGGCGTCGAGAACATCGGCGACGGGTCGCCCGCGGCGGACGTCGAGACGATCGAGCTGCAGCACCTGCTCTATCAGGAACTGGGGCTGCGGGACCTCGCGCTGCGCGTGAACTCGATCGGCACCGCGGAGACGCGTCACCGTTATGTCGCTACCCTCACCGAGCACCTGCGACCCCACGCGGCGACGCTGTCGCCCGACTCGCAACGTCGACTCGAGAGCAACGTGCTGCGCGTGCTCGACTCCAAGGAGGACGCCGGGCACCCGGCGCTCGTCTCCGCCCCGAGCATCCTCGACTTCCTCGCGCCGGCCGACGTTGATCACTTCACGCGCGTCTGCGCTTCGCTCGACGCGCTCGGCATCTCCTACGCGGTCGACCCGCGCATCGTGCGGGGCCTGGACTACTACGCGCGCACCGTGTGGGAGTTCGAACCGCCGGAGGCCGGCGGCCAGTCGACGGTGGGCGGGGGCGGGCGCTACGACGGGCTGATCGAGATGCTCGGCGGCCCGCACACACCGGGCGTGGGCTTCGCGACGGGGATCGAGCGCATCGTGCTGAACCTCCGCGAGCGCGGGCTCGGGCCCGCGGCTCCCGCCGCGCCTGACGTCGCGATGATCGCGCTCGGCGAAGCGGGTGAGGCCGCGGCGCTGTCGGTCGCGCGCGCGCTGCGCGCCGCGGGGCTCGCCGTACGCGGCGCCACGCCAGGCCGCTCGATGCGCGCGCAGCTGCGGAGCGCCACGAGCGCCGGCGCGCGCTTCGCGGTGATCGTGGGCGACGCCGAGGCACGAGACGGCGTGGTGCAGCTGAAGCCGCTCACCGTCACGGCCGACCAGGCCACGGTCGCGGTCGGAGAGGTGGCGGAGGCGATCCGCTCACGGGGGTAGCCGCGCGGCGTTCGGACGCCGTGCCGCCGCGTTCGGGGGCGGCGCGCGAGGCGCGCGCCGCCGCGGCGACCTTCCCGAGCGCCGCGGGGAGCGCACGCAGGTCCGCATCCGCGAGGTGGCGCCAGAAGTGCTCGTCGATCCCACGACGGTACGCCGGCCAGGCGCGAAGCAACCGCTCGCGCCCCGCGCCGGTGAGGTGTACGTGCACCACCCGCCGATCGGCAAATCTATGAATACGCAATCATTGTATGAGCAATGATTGAACGGAGGACCCGAT
>VGNK01000201.1 GCA_016866055.1 Chloroflexota bacterium
CTGCCCCGGCCCTCCCCCGGGGGGGGGGCCTCCAGGCGCCGCTGGGCCGGCCAGGGACGTCGGCCGCGCGCGGGGACGAAGGGGCCACGCGACCGAGCGCCGCGGGTGGGCGACCTGCGCGATCGCGTCGTCCTGACGGAGGTCGCGCATCGCCTCGGTGGTGTAGCGGATGATGGCCGCCGGGTCGCGACCGTCCTTCGGGTAGGAGGCGACGCCGATGCGCACGGGCGTGCCCTCCTCGTCCGCGGTCGGCACCGCGAGCGCCGCGAGCTGCGCGTCGCGCACGGCGTACTTCGCGCGGCGCACGAGCACGAGCGTGGCGCTGTCGCTCGCGATGAAGTCGCGTCGGCGCGAACGCGCGCGGATGCGCTCAATCGGCTTCTCGATCGACCCCCCGGCTGCGCCGACGGCGGCGAGGTCGACGAAGAAGACCGAGAGCTGCTCGCCGGCGTCGCGCGTCTGCCGGAGCGCCGAGCGCAGGTAGATAACGAGGTCGACCTTGCGGCTCATGCCGCCGGTTTCCTCGCCGAGCGGGCGCGGGAGCATCGCCTCATCGGTCTCGTGCTGGCGGCGCTCTCGCTGGCAGCGGCCGAGCACGACGCGCACGATGCCGTCGCCGGCGACCACGATGCCCGTGAGCATGTACAGCCAGCGCAGCGCGGACTGCAGCACGCCGGGCCCCGCGACCGCGTTGTAGATGAGCGCGGCGACGAAGACCGCGCAGGCCGCGCGGCGCGGGAGCTTCCAGCGCATCGCGCGCACCCGGCCGCGCAGGCATCGCGAGCCGATCACGAGCGCGGCCGCGACCGCGAGCAGGCCGAGCAACACCGGCGGCATCGGCCGGCCTGCTGCTCGCGCCGGGCGAGCTCGGCGAGCGCGCCGAGGTGGAGCCGCCGACGACGAGCACGACGAGCGCGAGCGCATCCCGGAGGCGGGCGGTGCCGTCGGCTTGGCCGGAGGCGGCGATGCCGGGCCACGCGGCGACGAAGCCGATGAAGAGCGTGATCGTGAGCGCGGAGAGCGCGGCGATCCACGGGAGGTCGTGGAGCGCTGCGAGCCCGAATCGCCTCATCGCAGCCTCGTTCCCCCGCGGGGTGCGCCGTGCCGCCGCGCGGCGCCGGCCTGGCGCCGACCCGCGCGAACGGGCTCCCTCTGTTCGAGTATCGGAACGGCGCGCCCGTGATGAAGGGGCGCCGCCCGGCGGACGTCAGTATCCGGATCCGCCCGCGCCGCCCGGCGGCGGGTAGCCACCGCCCGCGCCCCCTGCCGCCGGCCGGGCCGGAGCCGCCGCCGTCGCGGCGGGCCCGCAGTGGTGACCGCACTCGCTCGGGCTCGCGGGGCGAGTCCGCCGTCAGCACCGCGACGACCAACGGGATCACCGCGATCGCCGCGAAGAGCCGCTCGTGCCAGCCGAACCGCTTCAACGCCGCGCGTCTCCACGCCGCGTGCCCACCCGATCGCGGATCATCGACACGTCCGGCCCGCCGCCAGAGCCCGCCGCACGCGCCGGACGGTACGCTCCCGCGGTGGACCTCGAGCCCGCCGTCCGCGCCTTCATCGAGCGCCAGCGCGTCGCGCGGCTGGCGACGGTCGACCCCGCGGGCCAGCCCCACCTCGTGCCGCTCGTCTTCGCGCTCGTCGACGGCCGGGTCTACTCCGCCGTCGACGAGAAGCCGAAGCGGCGCGCGCGCCTGCAGCGCGTCCAGAACGTCGAGGCGAACCCGCGCGCCACGCTGCTCTTCGACGAGTACGACGAGGACTGGTCGCGCCTCGGCTGGGTGATGCTCCGCGGCCACGGGGCCGTCCTGCGCGCGGGCGCCGAGCACACGCGGGCGCTCGCGGCGCTCCGCGCGCGCTACCCGCAGTACGCGGCGATGGCGCTCGAGGGCCGGGACGTGCTGCGCATCGAGCCGCGGCGGGTCGCGGCCTGGGGAACGGCGCGCACGGGCTGACCGGCGTGAACGCACGCGGCCGGCCGCGCGCTGCTCGCGCCGCGGCCAGCCGCCGTCGATCCGGGCGCCGAGCGGGCTACCCCCGCACGTACTCCATCAGGTTCGGGTGCGCGCGCCCGTTCTCGAAGCGCTCGCCGAGGCCGGCCACCTTCACGCGCTGCACGTACTCCTTGACCTGGCGCTGGCGCACCGCGAGCGCGATCCGCTCGCCCTCCGCGATCGAGGCGGGGTCGGCGCCGCCGCCGAGCAGCACGCGCAGCGCCTCGCTCGCCGCGAAGCCACGCGCCGCCGGGTTCTGCACGCCGATGCCGGCCGCCATCCCCACCTCGATCTCGTCGAGGTAGGAGTGGATCTCCTCGCGCCGCTCGGGGTCGGTCTGCGCGACGTACTGCAGGTGCATCACGCCGAAGGCCACGTGCCGCGACTCGTCGGAGGCGGCGAGGCGGTAGATCGCCTTCTCGGCGTCGTTGTAGGACATGCGCTCGCCCATGCGGAACAGCGAGAGCACGACGCCCTCGCCAGAGATGTGCAGGCGCGCCGACATCTCGGTGAAGTCGCGCGCGCGGTCGATCTCGCCGCCGGCGACGCCCGCCGGCGTCTGCAGCATGAGCCCGCCGCCGTTGGCGAGCGTGCGCTTACGGAAGACGTCGAGGTGGCGCGCCTCGTCCATGACCTGCGAGATCAGGAACATGCGCGGCTCGTAGTAGTCGGGCGTCGTCTCCGAGATCCACTTGCCGGGGACGTCCCCGGCGACGAACTCGACCTCGGTGAGGAACGTGGCGAGCTGGCACTCCGCGCGCTCGATCTCGTCGGGGAGCTCCTCGAGGGTCTCCCACGGGATGTCGACGGCGGAGGACCACTGGCGCTGCACGGCCTCCTCGTAGAGCTGCGCCGCGTTCTTGAGCCAGATGTCAGCCTTCGTGCGCAGCGCGTAGTTGCCGACGCGCGGGGTGTTCGCGCGCGAGGCCGCGCCGCGCGGGCGGCCGGTCATGTTGTCGCTCCACTCGGGGGCCTCCGCGAACGGGCCGAAGTCCGCGTCCTGGAGCAGCAGGCCGCCGTGCTCCAGGTCGACGGTGAGGTCGCGGCTGGGCATCACCGCCGGGCGGAGCCAGTCGAGCTTGTAGCCGCGCTCACGGCCGTACGCGAGCAACTGCTCGTAGACGCTGGGCTGGGGCTTCGCCGGGCCCTCGGTGCGCTGCTCTTCGGTGGTCATCGGCCGCCCCCTCGCTCCGCGCGCCGCGCCCGCGCTGCGCATACATACCGACGGTACGCCTGAGCATACGCCCTTGTGTTGGGGCGTGGAGCCCGCGCCCGCCTCATTATGGGGTGGTGGACGACTTGATCACGGCCGCGACGAAGGCCCACCGCCCGGCGCCGGCGCTCGGGGTGGAGCTCGGGGACTCCGCGGCGCCCGTCGCGGGCTTGTAGGCGGTCTGCAATGCCGAACTACCCGTCACGAAGTCCACTCCCTCGGTGAAGCCGTTGTTCGGGGTGAACGAGATCGCGTTGCCCGAGGAGACCGCCCACACGGCGAGGTCTCCCCAGGTGGTGGCCACGTCGCCGGAGGTGAGGGGCGAGGCGCCGTTCCTGCGTTGTTGCTGGTTGCGCCGGTGAGCGACGCCTGGTTCACGTCACTCGCGAAGGCGCTTGCGTAGGAGACGGTCGTTGGAGCCGCCGACCAGGTCGGCCCGAAGGTCGAGCTGGTGGCCGCTGCGATCCCCGCTCCGTCGAGGATCCAGATCTCGGTGCGTACCGCGGTCGTCCCGCCGGACGAACGGGCGACGACCGGGGACAGCACCTGACCGCCATAGGTAACGCCGGTGAGCGAGCGCACCGAATTCGTCAGGTTCATCGCGACGAAGATCAGCGCGCGCGCCCGTCCCGCGACCGCCGCGTGCGTGAGCCCGGTGACCCAGGCGCCGAGCAGGGCGACGCGCCGCTGCTCGCAGTTGATGTACGTGGGTGTGCCGCCCTCGGCGGCGCACTGGTCCGTGCCACCGCCCCCGTGCAGCACGCCGTTGCCGCCCCCGGCGTTCGTGCCGAGGCCCGCGCGGATGTTGTCGTTCCCGTCGCCCGCGAGGATGCAGTCGTCCCCACCGTTGCCGGTGATCGTGTCCGCGCCGGCGCTCCCCAGGATCAGCTCGCTGTCGGCCGTCCCCGAGAACGATCCGCTCCCCGCCACGAGCGCGGTCAGCGTGAGCGCGGCGCAGATGGCCGGCTTGAAGTCGTTCGCGCCCTGGGCACGGCTGTGCTCGACCGTGGACGACTTGGGCACCGCGGTCGACGCCGCCGAGCCGGAGAGCACGGAGGCGCCGATCACGAAGACGAGCAGCGCGATCGCGAGCTGCGCGACGCGTTCGATGAGCATGCCGAGACGCTAGGGCGGGCACCGGGGCGTCGGCGTCGGTGAACCCCCCAGCCCCTCCTGTTGCGACCCGCGAGCGCGATGAGGGCGGCCCTAGGCGAACTCGGGGCGGCCTGATGGGGGCGTAGGGGGTTTCCCCGATCAGGGGGGTGGCGGAACGAACTGATAGTGAACGAGGACCCGTGCCGGAACCACAGGAACGAGGCGGGGTCGTGACGACCACACGGGAGCGGCAAGAGGAGCGACGCCTGCGTCGGCGCGTCATCGCGGGAGTCATCTTGGCGATCTTCGTTCTGCTCCGGCGCCTGCTCCTGACGCTCGCGGCGATCCTCGCCGCGTTCGCGGTGGGAGGCGCGGTCCTCACGGCCGCGAACACGAGCCGGCCTCCGCGCGGCCCGCGCGCGGCGAGGACGCGACCGACCGCGCCGAGCGAGCGGCGGCCGCTGC
>VGNK01000202.1 GCA_016866055.1 Chloroflexota bacterium
ACCGCCGCGCCGACCCCGGCGGCGCCCCGGCCGCCCGAGGTCACCGCGCTCGCCACGCTACGGTCGTACCGCTACCACATCGAGCTCCACGCGGCCGGGAGTGCGCTGCCCCCGGCCACCACCCCCGCCGCCGACACGCGGGCGACCGACACGAGATTCCGCATCGCCATCGACGGCGAGGTGGTGAACCCGGACCGGGAGCATTCCCGCACGAAGGCGAGCCTGGGCTTCATCGAGCTGGCGCTGGAGCGCGTTCAGGTGGGCGACCGCGCGTGGACGCGCGAGAGCGGCGGCGAGTGGAAGCGGGCGACGCCCGGCGCGCCGGCCACCCTCCCCGGGGGCGAGCTCGACATCAGCCCCGCGCGGCTGTTCGCGGCCGGCGGCGCCACGTTCGCGGCGCTCAACCGGGAGATCGGGGGCATCGAGTCACGCGAGGACGCGGTGAATGGCATCCCCGCCCGTCGCTACGACTTCACTCCCGAGCAGTTCCGCCGCATCTTCGACAGCGGCGAGGGCCTGCTGCCGGGCGACTCGCGCCCCGTGCAAACCCGGGGGAGCCTCTGGGTCGCCGCCGACACCCGCGTGCCCGTGCGCATCCACCTCACCGCGGCCACGGCCGACGGTGCGCCGGCGTTCGAGCTGGACATGACGCTCTCGGACCTCAACGCCGAGATCACGATCCAACCCCCGGCCTAGGCGGCGGGGCGCGGACGAGCCCCGTGCACGCCGAGTTGCGGCTAGAGCAGGCGGCGGATCGGCTTGCGGCCCGGGCGGGGGTCGTAGCTCGACTTGAAGATATCGAGCTTGTCGCGCTCGATCAGGTACTTCCCGGCGAACAGCGTCGCCGGGACCCGTCCCTGCTTGATGAGCCGGCGCAGGCTCTGGGGGTGGATGCCGAGTTCACGAGCCGCTTCGACCAGGTCCAGGTATTCGTCGAACGGGGAGTCGGGCACGTTTCGGATCCAGTCGCGATCTCACGGCCGTGGCCGTGCCTAATACTCATCCGTGTAGGCAACGTACGCGTAACGCGCGTTGTTGTAAAGCGCGTAAGCAGTTTCAGGTTGAACTCTGCATCGGGCACAGCACGTCGGGGCGGATCGGACCGCGGCGGCACCCACCGGCCCCGCGGCGCGGCGCGGGCTAGCCGGAGATCGCCTGGCCGCGCAGGCGCTCGACGGTGGGGGCGATCTGCACGGCGACGAAGTCCAGGTGCTGCGTGGTGATCGTCGGCCAGAGCGTCATCCGCAGCGAGCCGATCGCGAGGTCGAGCGGGACACCCATCGCGAGCAGCACGTGCGACGGCTCCCACGTGGCGGAGGTGCACGCCGCGCCCGCGGAGCACTCGATGCCGAGCGCGTCGAGCGCCTCGACGAGCGCCTCGCCCTCCACGCCGTCGAAGCAGAGGTGCAGGTTGTGGGGCAGGCGGCGCTCCGGGTGGCCGTTCAGTCGTGCCTCGGGGCAGCCGCGGCGGATGCCGTCAAGCAGGCGCTCGCGCAGCGCGAGCGTGGTGCGCGTGAACGCCTCGCGCTCCTCCTGCGCGAGCCGCAGCGCGGTCGCGAGGCCGACCGCGCCGGGGACGTTCTCCGTCCCGGACCGGCGCTGGCGCTCCTGCCCCCCGCCCGAGAGCTGCTCGAGGAAGGGCACGTCGCGCCGGAGGTAGAGCACGCCCGTCCCCTTCGGCCCGCCGAACTTGTGGCCGGAGAGCGAGAGCAGGTCGACGCCGAGCGCGTCGACGTCGAGCGCGAGCGAGGTGGCCGCCTGCACGGCATCGGTGTGGAGCGGGATGCGGCGTCCCAGCGCGCGAGCGCGGGCGCGCACCGCCTCGGCGATCTCCGCCAGCGGCTGCACCGTCCCCACCTCGTTGTTCGCGTAGCCCACGGAGACGAGCGCGGTGTCCGCGCGAACCGCCGCCGCGACCTCCTCAGACGTCACGAGGCCGAACTCGTCGACCGGGAGCAGCTCGATCTCGAACCCGAACCGCTCGAGGTACGCCGCCGAGTGCAGCACCGCGTGGTGTTCGATCTCGGTGGTGAGGATGTGGCGGGCGCCGCCGGCGTCGGCCTGCGCGTGCGCGACGCCCTTGATCGCGGCGTTGATGCTCTCGGTGCCCCCGGAGGTGAAGACGACCTCCTCGGGGAGCGCGCCGAGCACGCCGGCGACACTCGCCCGCGCGCCTTCGAGCGCCTCGCTCGCCTGGCGGCCGCCCTCGTGGTGCGCGGAGGGGTTCGCGAAGTCGGCCGTGAAGAGCGGCAGCATCGCCTCCAGCGCCTCGCGCCGGACCGCCGTCGACGCGGCGCTGTCCAGGTAGATGCGCTCGGGGGCGTGGGGGCTCGGGGACTCCGGCATTAGACGACTCACGATACCCCTATGGGGTATGCGGGTCAAACTCGCCGCGCTCGCTTCGGGCCGGCTAGTCGGCGCGGGCGCCCACCGACTTGCGGAACTCGTGGTAGGTCGCGACGCGGCCGAGCGCCGCTGCTCCGCGTTCGAAGTTCGGGTAGATCGGGAAGCGCCGCGCGCCCACCGCGGCCCGCGCCTTGACGACCGCCTCCTCCGCGTCGCCCATCGCGCCGCCCACGGGCATCATTGCGATCAGCGGGAGCCCGGTGCGTTCGCGGAACCGGTCGAGCAGGTCGAGCTGCGCGTTCAGCCGGCTCGGGTCCTGCTCGAAGCCGCGCGCGCCCAGCTCGATCGCGGCCCCCCCGTCAATCGCCGAGTCCTCCGCGAGGATCTCGAGGATCTTGCGCAGGTTGTCGGTCTCGCGGCCGATCGTGGAGGCGGCGTCGAACGGGTTGCGGTAGGAGCCGCCGATCGTCGTGAAGAACTCGGCCAGCCGCTTGTACGAGCGCGCGGAGAGCTCGGGCACCTCGAACCCCGCCCGCTCGAACTGGTCGGTGATCGCGACGGACTGTCCGCCGGTCATCGCGATCAGCGCCACGCCGCGGCCGCGCGGCTCGCTCGTGAAGACGAGCGCGGCCATCGTGTCGATCGCGTCGTCGATCGAGTGCGCGGGGATCGCGCCGGTCTGGCGGATCAGCCCGTCCCAGACGGCGAGGTCGGAGGCGAGCGACCCGGTGTGCGAGCGCACGGCTCGCGCGCCGGCGCGCGAGCGACCGCCGCGCCAGACGACCACCGGCTTCCGTCGCGCGGTCTCCCGCAGCACGTTGAAAAAGCGCCGCCCGTCGCGCGCGCCCTCGAGGTACATGACGATCACCGGGCAGTCCGGATCGTCGCGCAGGTACTCGAGGTAGTCGCACTCGTTGAGCACCGCCGCGTTCCCGATCGAGATCGTGCGCGTCACACGGATCCCGAGCCGCTGTGCCCCGAGCGTCATCCCGATCCCGTGGGTGCCGCTCTGCGAGACGATCCCGACGTCGCCGCCCTCCCCCTTCTCCTGCATCGCGCTGAACTTCACGCCGAGGCGCCGGTTGTAGACGCCCATGCAGTTCGGCCCGACGAGAGGCATCCCCGCCTCGTGGCACATCGCGACGAGCCGCCGCTGCAGCTCCGCGGCCTGCGGCTCGCCGGTCTCGGCGAAACCGGACGTGAACATCGAGATCCCGCCGGCCCCCTTCTTGATCGCGTCGGCGACGACGATCGGGGTCACCTGCCGCGGCACCGCGCAGATCACGAGGTCGACTTCGCCGGGCACCTCGGTGATCGACTTGAAGTTCCGGTAACCCTTCTGCTCGATGCTGGCGATCTCCTTCTCGTCGACCTGCACCGAGTAGACCGGTCCCGAGAACTCGTTGAGGTTCGAGAGCCACTGGAAGTTCGGGCCCTTGTCGCCGACGACGACGACCGAGCCCGGGTTCAGCGTGCGCTCGAGGCGTGCGCGCTCGATCGACATCGCTACGCCTCCACCTCCGCGGCCACGGGCGCGAGCACGACGCGCGCGTCGACGGCGACCGCTCCGTCGGGGTAGGCGAACACCGGGTTGAGGTCGAGCTCCTGGATCTCGCGGCGCTCCCAGACGAACCTCGAGACCTGCAGGATCAGGCGCTCCAGCGCCGCCAGATCCGCGCCCGGCTTGCCGCGCACCCCCTCGAGGATCGGGAAGCCGTTGATCTCGCGGATCATCTGGCGCGCGTCGCGCGGCTCGAGCGGGACGATGCGGAACGAGACGTCCTTCAGAACCTCCACGAACACGCCGCCGAGCCCGAACATCATCACGGGCCCGAACTGCGGGTCGGTCGTCGCGCCCACGATCACCTCGGTGCCAGGGGTCGCCTGCCGTTGCACGGAGACGCCGTCGATGCGCGCGCCGGGAGCCGCCGCGCGCACCTTCGCCATCATCTCCGAGTAGGCCCTGCGCACCGCGGTCGCGTTCGCCAACCCGAGCGCCACCCCGCCGACGTCCGACTTGTGGGCGATGTCCGGCGAGAGGATCTTCATTACGATGGGGAAGCCGATCTCGGCGGCCACCGTGGCCGCCTGCTTCGCCGTCGTCGCCAGCCGGGCCTCGGTCACGGGGATGCCGGCGGCCTGCAGGAGCTGCTTGGACTCCACCTCGGTCAGCAGCGTGCGCCCCTCGGCGCGCGCCGCCGCGATCGCGTCACTCATGCGTCATCTCCGTCCGGTAGATGCTGAGAGACCCGGCGGGTGACCCGCGCGAGACCCGGGGCAGGCTCCCCCGGCGGCCGCGGGGCCCGTCGGGCGGGGCCAGCATATGGAAGGCGCTGGTGGCCCGCAACGCGCGCGGGGCGCCCCGGTACGCCCCCGGATCCGCCGCTGGTGCGCTCCCG
>VGNK01000203.1 GCA_016866055.1 Chloroflexota bacterium
CGCCGCCCCCGAGCCGCCGCCGCCCCCGCCGCCGGTGGTGTCCGCGGCGGAGCTGCGCGCGATGCTGAAGGCCGCGCGCGTCAGCGCGGGCATCCTCGACGTCGTCGTCGACGGCTTCGGCGAGGGCGCCCCGATCGCGGCGATCGTGTGTCTCGCGCGGGCCCTGCCCCTTGGCGCCCGGCACCGACGGCGCGTTCGAGTACCACTTCGACCCGCAGCCCCGCCTCACCCCGCGCCAGCGGGAGGACGGGTCGATGGACTACCACTCGGTGCTCGCCGACCGCTCGGTCGCCGAGGGCGCCCGGCTCGTCTCGCGCCGCGCGCCCGTGCCCGGCACCGCCGGCCGGGACGTGCTCGGCCGCCCGATCGACGCGCCGCCCGGCAAGGACGTCGAGCTGCCATCGCTGTCGGGGCTGAACACCGCCGTCCGCGTGGGCGCACTCGTCGCCACCGCCGCCGGCCGGCCGATCGTGGGGAAGAGCGGGCGCGTCGAGGTGCTCCCCGTCTTCGAGGTCGCCGGTGACCTCGGCTACTCGGTGGGGAACATCGACTTCGCCGGCGACGTCGTGATCCACGGCGACGTGAAGCCCGACTTCACGATCGCGGCGACGGGCTCCGTGGTCGTGCACGGGCTCGTCGAGGGCGCCTCGATCAGCGCGAAGCGCGACCTCTCGGTTGCCGGGGCCGCGGGCGAACACGGCTGTCACTTCGAGGTCGGCGGGAACCTCGTCGCGCAGTACCTCCACGGCAGCTCCGCGAAGGTCGGCGGCGAGGTGACCGTCGCGCGCGAGATCGTGAACTGCACGCTGACCGCCGATCGCGTGGACACGGGGAACCGCGGGCGCATCGTCGGCGGCTCGGTGACCGCGAAGCGCGAGATCGACACCGGGTCGCTGGGCGCGAACCAGGGCACGCTCACCGAGGTCTTCGTGACGACGCGAGAGCACGCGACGGTGCGCGCGCGCATCGCCGCGCACCCGGGCGTGGCCGTGCACGTGGGCCGCGCTCGGCGCGCGGTCGAGGACGAACTCCCGGCGGTCTCGTTCTGGGACGCGGGCGGCACGCTCGTCACGCTGCGCGCCACCGCGGAGTCCGCCGACGGCGATCCCGCGAGCGGCGGCGCGACGGCCGCTCCGCCGGCGGTCGAACGGCGCGGCTCCGCGCCCGGCGACGGGACACAGGGCCGCGGGCGGGCCGCGCGCGACGAGGCGGGTGAGCCGCCCGCGCTCTCGCCGCTGCGCTCGTTCGTGGTGCGGATCCGCACCACGCCGCTGCTCCACCCGGCGGCGGCCGGCACGGTCGTCGTGGCGCTGCTCGGGGCGTTCTTCGGCCCCCGCGTGAGCACGCCACCGCCCGGCCCACCCGGTGCTCCCGGCGGCAGGCCCGTCGGTCCGCCTAGCGAGCGGCCGCCTCGCGCACCTCGGCCAGCGCGACGTCCATGCTGTCGCGCTCCCAGTGCAGCACGTGCTCGACGTGCTCGCGCACGCTCCACTCGTCGCCCGGTGCCGTGAGGTCGAGCACGTCGGCGCCCGCGCCGAGCAGCTGTCCGATCAGCTCGACCCGCTCGCGGAGCCAGTCGCGCAGCAGCATCGCGCGCTGCGACTCCTGCATCGCGCGCGCCGCGATGCGCGCGTTGCTGATCGCGGCGGCGTGCTGCCGGTCGTGCTCCGCGTTGTGCACGAGCAGCCGGCGCACGCCGCCGCCCATCGCGCAGCCGTGGCTGCACGGACGATCGAGGTCGTGCTCGCCGAGGCCATCGAGCGTCTCGCGCAGCGTCGTCCCCATCGACTCGAACAGGCGCAGCGCGAGCGCATCTCCCTCGCGTGTCATCGCCGCCCCCTGTCAGGCTGCCCGCCCGTCCGGCGCGACGCGGTGGAGCGTCGGTCTGGTGCGCGCGGGGACCTTCGACCCGTTGGCCCGCATTCTCGCGCACCTACGGTCGGCGTGCCGGTGTCGAAGGGAGCGGGACGTGATCTCATTCGAGGACATCGAGGCAGCGCTCGGGCGCGGCGACCTCCGGCACGCGGCGCAGCTGAAGATCGCGCTGCAGCCTTCGTGAAGGTGCACGGGCCGAAGCCGGCCTCGCCGCCGAGCGCCGCTCCGCCCGGCGACGCCGAGGCCGTGGCCTCGGCGCGAATGGCTTGCGCGCCGCTCGGAGCTTCCTGATAGTGCGCTGACCGGCCACGGTGAGCGGGGGGAGCGTCTCTGAGCGACGACGACACGGGCCGGCGCGAGCCGCCGGCCCGCACGCCGAGCGAGGAGCGCGCATCCCTCCGACCGTGGGAGGCGTTCGCCTCGCGCGACTACCGCCTGCTGTGGGGAGCGCACTTCTCCCACGTCATCACCCAGCAGATGCGCATCCTCGCGGCGGCCCAGTGGCTGCTCGACACCACCGGGTCCGCGGCGCAGCTGGGGCTCATCGGCGCGGTCCAGCTCGTGGTCCAGATCCCGGCGCTCCTCTACGGCGGCACGCTTGCGGATCACCTCGATCGCAAGCGGCTGATGGCGGTTGCGAACGGGACGACGGCGCTCGTCTTCGCCGCGCTCGCGCTGCTCGCGGGCAGCGGGGCGCTCAGCTCGTGGCAGGTCTTCCTCGCGATCGCGATCACCGCGGCGACGCATGTCGTCAGCACGCCGGCGCGCGCCGCGCTCGTGCCCGCGGTCGTCCCCGAGCGACACGTGATGCTTGCGGTCACCACCGACACCGCGACGCAGAACGTCGGCTCGGTGGTCGGGCCGCTGCTCTTCGCGATCGTCGCGGAGGTCTTCGGGCTCGGCGCGGCGTTCGCCGCGACCGCGGTCGTGGGCCTCCCGTCGGTGCTGCTGCCGATGGTCGTGCGCGCGCGCGGTCGCGCCGAGGAGGCATCCACCGGAACGACGCTGCGCCGCGCGTGGGAGGGCTTCCGCTTCGTCCTGCGCCACCCGATCCTCCCGGGCCTCTTCCTGCTCGACACCGGCCTCACGGTCGTCTCGTTCTACCGCGAGACCCTGCCCGTGCTCGCGCGCGGGCTCTTCCGCGGCGGCGCCGGGGCGACCGGCGTGCTGGGCGCGGCGAACTCCGCCGGGGCGATCGTCGGCTCCTTCGGGGCGCTCTTCTTCGCCGGCTACCGCGCGAAGGGGATGCTCGTCCTGTACGCCACGCTCGCCTACGTGCTGATCCTGTTCGGGTTCGGCAGCGTCACGACGCTCTGGCTCGGCGCGATCATGATCGCCGGGCTCGGGGGCTCGGACGCCGTCACGGTCGCGGTGCGGCAGACGACCGTGCAGCTCACGACTCCCGACCACATGCGGGGGCGGGCCTTCGCCTTCCTCGTGCTGTCGGCGCAGACCGCGAACAACGTCGGCACGGTGTGGGTGGGCTTCTGGGCGGCGGCGATCGGCGCGCCGAACACGATGCTCCTCGGCGGCGTGCTCTCCACGATCGCCACGCTCGTGATCTGGCGGCTCTGGCGACCGATTCGCGAGTACCGCTACCCGTAGCTGCGCCGCGGTGAGCCCACGTCCCGGCGCGCGCCCCGTCAGCCCTCCGGCGGCAGCCGGAGGATGCGCTCGCGATCACGCGTGCGGAGCGCGGCGCCGCCGATCGTGACGGCGAGGCCGCACGCCGTAGGCGGCGAGCGCGGGGTCGCGTCGCAGCGGCTCGACGAGGATCACGGTCGTCACCACCTCGACGACGGCGAGCACGCCGAGGAGCCCCACGAGCCAGCGCTCCGGGAGGCGGTGCACGACGTAGGTCCCGAGCGGAGCACCCCACGCGACGACCGGCACCGCGGCGAGCCAGAGCCCGAGCAGGTCCCACTCGCGTCGCCGAGCGCGGCCGCCTCGCCCGCGACCGCGGCCACCGCGCCGCTCCCGTCGAGGTCGACCCGCAGCCGGCCGTCCGCGACGCCGAGCATGAGCAGCCCCACGACCGAGATCGCGGCCATCGCGATCACGCTCGTCGGCACGCGCACGCGCGGGTGCAGCCCCGCCATCACGACGACGAACAGGAAGACGAGCACGTTGACGCCGGTTCCCGTGAGCGAGGCGATCGCGCCGCCGGCGAACGCGCTCAGCGCGAGCCCCGCGGTGAAGCGGGCGTTCCACGCCCGGATGCGGGGCACGCCGTAGCGCTCCGCGCGCAGCGCCTCGAACATCACGAAGGCCATCGCCGCGAGCACGAAGGTGAACGTGACCTTCACGTAGGCGGGCGGCAGCGCGCGCGTCCAGAAGGGGTGGCCGCGGTCGCCGAGCAGGACGAGCGCCGCCGCGAAGCCCGCGGCCGCGGCGGCCACCGAGATCGCCACCACGCGTCCCTCGATCGGGCGGCGCGTCAGCAGGATCACGACGGAGGCCGCGCTCATCCCGACCGCCTGGATGCAGAGCGAGAAGCTGCGCGCGACGACCAGGGGGACGTCGAGCGCCTTCGTGAAGACGGGGAAGGCGACGGCGCCCCCACCCTCGGGCGAGGCGCCGGCGAGGAAGCTCCCGACCGCCATCGTGAGCGTCGAGGGCCAGTGGCCGAGCGCGCGCTCCAGCTGGCCGGTGGCGAGCACGGCGACGAGCCCACGCGAGCGTGGCCGTGGCCGGCACGAGCAGCGGGATCCGCGCGCGCCAGTCGCCGGTGCGCGCAGCCGCGCCGGGATCGGCGGCGGCGACCTCGGCGCGCGCCCCCCCCCCCCCCCCCCCGCCCCCCCCGCCCCCCCCGCCCCCCCCCCCCCCGCCGCCCCCCCCCCCCCCCCCC
>VGNK01000204.1 GCA_016866055.1 Chloroflexota bacterium
GGCCGCCGCGGGTGCGGCCGGCCCCGGCTGCGTCGCGGCACCGCGCGGCGGCAGGCGCAGCAGCAGGTCGCGTCCCGCCCGGTACGGTCCGTGCGCATCGATGCCGTGCTCGGTCACCCATGCCGCGATCCGCCGCAGGCTCGCCCGCTGCTCGCGAGCCGGGAACTCGACCGCGGGGATGAGCGAGCTCGGCGCCGGCGGATCTTTCGTGCGCTCGCGGGCGATCTCGATCCAGCCGGCCTCGTCGTCGATCGCCTCCACCGTGCCGACCGCCTCCCCCGTGGCGGGATCGTGCGGATGATCGCCGACCTGGATGCGATGCTCCTGCGGTGGGAAGCGGAAGCGATAGACGCGCGAGCGCCGCGCGTCGCGCGTCTCCCCCGTCGGCGTGAGCTGCCCGAGTGCGTCGCGCTCGCGCGTGCGCTCCTCGTCGGTGAGCTCGTTCTTCAGGAAGAAGTAGCGCCACCACTTCGACTTGTCCTCGCGGCGGTGCCAGCCGAGGAGCTGCGCGAGCAGCCAGCGCGCGTGCTGCTCCGCCGTCGCCTGCGCGAGGTCGGCGGGCACGTCTGTGGTGAGACGCTCGACGAGCCGGCGCGTCTCCTCGAGCTCCGCCGACAGCTGCTCGCCTGCATCCGGCTCTCCCGCCACCGGTCGCGGCAGCTCCTCGCCGAGCTCGCGCGCGAGCGCGGCGCGCTGCCCTTCGAGCCAGTCGCGCAGGTGCAGCGTCGAGAGGCAGTCGTCGCGGTTGTAGGCGGCGATGTCGCGCAGCAGCGCGTCGCGGCGCTCGCCGCCGTCGCCCTCGCCCGTCTCGAGCCACGTCTCGAACTCGACGATGCTCTCGTCCGCGCTGCGCAGATCGGCCGCGCGCTGCCAGCGCTCCGCGTACAGCGCCTCCACGCGCTTCAGCGAGTAGCTCTCGACCGACGCACGCACGCCCTGCCGCACCGCGCGGTAGAGATCGACGAACACGCCGGCGCGCAGCAGCCGGTCGACCTCCTCCTCGCGCGTCCCGTAGCGGCCGGCGAGCCGCTTCACCGCGGTCGGCTCGTACGGCGCGTAGTGGTAGACGTGGAGCGCCGGGTCGCGCTGCAGGCGCTCCGTCACGAGGTCGATGAACGCCTCGAACGCGCGCCGCTCGGCGTCCGCCGTCACGCGACCGCTGGCGTCGATCGCCCACCAGCTGTGGTACGCGCCCGCGCCGTCGCCCCCGGCGCGGACCGGCTCGATCACGCCGAAGAGGTAGTCGACGCCGTCGAGGCCGTGCTCGGCGACGAACGGGTCGCCCTCGATGTCGAAGAAGAGGTCGCCGGCGGACGGTGCGGGGAGCATGAGCAGCCCCTGCGCCGGCTCGCGCGTGCCGTCGCGGCGGCGCGCCGGCTCGAGCCGCTCGGAGAGGATGCGCTCGGCGCGCTCGCCCTCGACCTGGATGCGCGCCTGCTCGCGTCGCTGCTCGAGGCTCGACTCGCTCCCACGCTCGAGCGGCGGGTCGAGCGGTAACCGGAGCGACGCGAGCGAGTCGATCGTCTCCACGCCGCGCTCGCGCAGCGCGCGGCGCTGGCGCGCGCTGAGGTTCGCGGTGAGCGAGAGGTCGCGCGCCGCGCGGCGGGTCGCGCGGCAGTGCAGGTTCCAGCGGCAGACGTCGCAGTGCTCGACGGGGTCGGGACGCGTCGACGGCGGGTAGCACGCCGGCCCGGCCGCGAGCATCGCCTCGAACTCGCGCGTGACCATGCGGTAGCAGGCGGCGTAGTCGTCCACGCGGAACGAGACGGTCTCGCCCGCGCTGCCGCCGAGCGCGAGGTGCATGCGCTCGGGCGCGATGCCCTGCGCGGCGCCGAGCAGGTCGCTGTAGAAGCAGAGCTGCAGCACGGCCGACGCGCGCGCGTGGTGCGCGAGCTTCGTGTCCCAGACCTCGTAGCTCCAGTCGCCGAGGCCGCTCGGCCGCGCGACGCGCCGCAGGAAGTCGGCGCGGCCGAAGCGGCGGCCGTCGAAGAACGTCGCCTGGTAGACGACGTCGGCGCCGCGACGCATCGCCTCGAGCGTGGCGGCGGCCATCCCGCGGTAACGGTCGACGCGCGCGGGCGTCTCGTCGTCCCACTCGATCGATTCGACGCCGAGCCCCTCGTCGCGCAGGCCCGCGAGGAAGCGCTCCTCGTGCTGGATGCCGCGCCGCTCGATGCGGTCGAGGCGCGCGTCGCGCTGCTGCGGTCGCGCCACGAGCCCGGCGAGCGCCGCGCGCTCGAGCTGCGGGAGGTGCTCGCACTCGACGAAGCCGACGAGATCGGTGGCGGAGTACACCACGGCGCCGTCGAGGTGTTGCACGGCGCCGATCCTACGCGTCGCGTCCAACACGCCCGTGAATGCGCTACGCTCCCGCTCGGCACGCCGGTGGGCGTGCCGGCTCTCGGCGGCCGGTGGGGGGCGGCACCGACGCGAGGCCGCGAGGGGGCTGCGCGTGCGCCTCGTCCACTTCTCCGACCTCCACCTCGACGCGCCCTTCGCGTGGATGGGCGCCGGCGGCGAGGCCGCGCGGCGGCGCCGCGAGGCGCAGCGCACCGTCCTCGCCCGCATCGCGGCCCTCGCCGGCGAGCGCGCCGCCGACGCGCTCCTCTCCGCCGGGGACCTCTACGAGCAGGCCTCGTTCACGCCGGACACGGCCGCCTTCCTGCGCCAGGCCTTCGCCGCGCTCGCGCCGATCCGCGTCTTCCTCGCGCCCGGGAACCACGACCCCTTTGGCCTGCGCAGCCTCTACCGCACCGTCGACTGGAGCCCGAACGTCCACGTCTTCACCGAGCAACGCCTCGAGCCGGTAGCGCTCGCTGACGGCGTCACGCTCTGGGGCGCGGCACACCTCGGGCCCGCGATCACGACGAACTTCCTCGAGGGCTTCCGCGTCCGCGGCGACGGCGTCCACCTCGCGCTCTTCCACGGCGCCGAGCGCGGCTGGCTCACGGAGCAGGAGCCGGGGAAGGCCCCGCACGCGCCGTTCTCGGCGCACGAGATCGCCGCCGCCGGCCTCCACCACGCGTTCCTCGGCCACTACCACCGGCCGCGCGACGCCGAGCGCCACACCTACCCCGGCAACCCCGAGCCGCTCGCCTTCGGCGAGGACGGGCTGCGCGGCGCGGTGATCGCGACGGTCGACGCCGAGGGCCGTGTCGAACGCGAGCGCGTGCGCGTGGCGGAGACCGCGGTGCACGACGTCGCGATCGACGTCGGCGGCTGCGCGAGCCGCGACGAGGTGCGGGCCCGCGTGCGCGCGCAGCTCGCGGGGCGGCGCGGCGTCGCGCGTGTGCAGCTCGTCGGCGACCTCGCGGAGAGCGTCGAGCTCGTCGCCGGCCATGTGACGAGCGTCGAGCACGAGCTCGACGCGCTGCAGGTGAGCCTCGCCGGGATCGGCGTGGCGTACGACTTCGATCGCATCGCGCTCGAGGCGACGGTCGCCGGGGAGTTCGTGCGCGACGTGCGCGCGACGGTGGTCGATCCGGACCTGCAGCGTCGCGTGCTCGTCACCGGGCTGCGCGCGCTCGCCGGGCGCCGCGACCTCGAGGTGCCGTGATGCGCATCGAGCGCGTCGTCGCGCGCGCGTTCGGCCCGTTCAGCGGGCAGTCGCTCGATCTCGACGGCGGGTTGAACGTGATCTACGGCCCGAACGAGGCGGGGAAGTCGAGCTGGCACGCCGCGATCTACGCGGGGCTGTGCGGGATGCGGCGCGCTCGCGGCGCGCCCACGCGCGAAGAGCGCGCGTTCATCCAGCGTCACCGCCCGTGGCACGGACCGCCGTGGACCGTCGCGCTCACGCTCGCGCTCGCGGACGGGCGTCGCGTCGAGCTGCGCCATAACCTGGAGGATCGCGTCGACGTCTCTGCGACGGAGCTGCCGCTCGGCCGCGACGTCGCGCACGAGATCCAGGGCGAGGACGGCGGGTTGGACGGCGCGATCTGGCTCGGGCTGGACCGGCGCTCGTTCCTGAGCGTCGCGTCCGTGCGTCAGGCGCAGGTCCAGGCGGTGCGCGCCGACGCCGAGGCGCTGCAGGAGCTGCTGCAGCGAGCGGCCGCGTCCGCGATCGCCGGATCGACCGCGGCGGAGGCGATCGAGGTGATCGAGGCGTTCCGCGCGGACTTCGTCGGGACGCCGCGCGCATGGACGAAACCGCTCGTCGCGACGCGCGTCGAGCGCGACCGAGCGCGCGGCGCGCTCGAGGCGGCGCGTGCGGATCACGAGCACTCCCTCGCGCTCGAGGAGCAGGTCGATGCGGCCGCACGCGCGTGCGAGGACGCGCGCGCCGACGTCGCGCTCGCGGCAGCTGCGCACGCGCGGCTCGGAGCGAACGCGCTGGCGGAGCGGCTCGCGGAGGCGCGTGCGCTCGCGGCGCGCTTCCGCGACGGCGAGCCGACCGACGACGCCGCGCAGCAGGAGATCGCGGAGCGCGTGGCCTCGGCGCTCGACGGCTGGGAGCGGCGCCCGTCACCGCTCCTGCTCGACGGCGAGCCGGCGGCGACGCTCGCGGCGCGCCTGCAGGCGCTGCCGGCGCTGCCCGGCGAGGACGACGAGGTCCACGGGCAGGTCGAGCAGGCCGCCGAGTCCTGCCGCGTCGCCGCGGCGGTGCTCGCCGAGCACGAGCGCCAGGAGCCGGACGCGTTCGCGGTGCCAGACGCGCGCGGCCTCGACGCGAACGCGCTGCGCGCGCTCGCGGCCGACCTCGAACGCCCGTCT
>VGNK01000205.1 GCA_016866055.1 Chloroflexota bacterium
AACATCGGCATGACCACGTGCACGAAGCGGTCGTCGCCGATCGGGCGGAGCACGCCGGGGCTCGACGGCGACGTCGTCTCGATCGCGACGCGGTCGACCCCGAGCACGTTCAGGACCTCGGTGAGGTAGCGCCCGTTGAACGCGATCTTCGCCTCGTCGCCCTCGACGATCGCGTCGATCTCGCCTTCGTTGTCGCCCACCTCGTCGGCGCGCGCGGTCACGAGCAGCCGCCCCGGCTCGCCGCCGCGCCCGGGCGTCGCGATCAGCCGCACGATGCCGGAGCCGTCGCGCGCAAAGATCGACGCGATGCGGGTCTCGCGGATGAACTCGCCGACGGCGACCTCGGTGCGCGTCCCGGAGCTCGCTGGGATCAGCTGGTCGTAGTTCGGGAACGTCCCCTGGATCATCTGCGCGGTGAGCTTCGCGTGGCCGAGGTCGAATTGGACCTGCGTCGAGGCCTGGTTGAACGTCATCGTGACCGCGCCCTCGGCGGCCTCGCCGAGCAGCCGCCCCAGCTCGCCGAGCGCCCGCGCCGGCACGATCACCAAGCGCTCGCCGGCGTCCTGGTCGAGCGTCATCGTGTGCACCGAGAGCCGGAAGCCGTCGGCGGCGGCGAGCCGGAGCTGCCTACCCTTGATCGCGAAGTGCACGCCGGTGAGCACCGGCCGCGAGTCGTCCGTGGCGGCCGAGAAGACCGTCTGGCTGATCGCCTGGCGCAGCCGCTCCGCCTCCATGCGCACGGTCCCGGCGTCGCCCACCGGCGGGATCGGCGGGAAGTCGTCGGGGTCCATGCCCCCCACCGAGGCGGTGTTGCGCGCGCAGGAGAGGTTCACCTGGCGCGACCGCTCGGCGAGCCGCATCTCGATGCGCTCGCGCGGGAGCGTGGCGACGAAGTCCGACAGCAGGCGCGACGGCATCGTGATCGAGCCCGGCTCGTCGATCTGCGCCGGGATCGTGTAGGTGATGGCGATGGTCTCGGCGTCGGTTGCCGAAAGCGTGATCGACGTTCCGGCGGCGGCGAGCAGGATGTGCTGGGTGATCGGGAGCGTCGAGCGCGCGGGGATCGCACGGGCGACGGCCTGCAGGCCGCGGTGAAGGTCCGCCTGATCGCAGGAGAGGCGCATCCGGCAGGCGCTCCCGATGCTCATCCGCTCAAGTGAATACGCAATTAGCGTTGCACTAGTATACGTGTCGCCCTTCGCGACCGGCAATGCACCGATTCCTCCTCGGGCGAGCCGGGCGCTGGGGCGCGAGCGCCGGGCGCCGGGAAGACCCCGGCCCCCGAGAGTGGGTGCGTTGCCCGGGCGGTCAGCCCGCCGGCAGCGCTCCCGCCGCCGCCTCCAGGGTGCGATCGATCGCCGCCTCGTCGTGCGCGAGCGAGACGAACCACGCCTCGAACTGGCTCGGCGGGAGGTGTACCCCCGCGTCGAGCATCGCTGCAGTGGAAGCGCGCGAAGCGCGCCGTGTCGGACCCCCGCGCCTCCGCGTAGTCGCGCGGGGCGGCGTCGCGGAAGAACGGCGTGAGTGTCGACCCCGCGCGCGCGACCGACACCGTCGCCCCCGCGGCCGCGGCCGCCTCGCGCAGCCCGCGCTCGAGGCGCGCGTAGGCGCACTCGTGCGCACGCAGCGCGTCGAGCGTCGCGCGGCCCGCCGCCATCGCGAGCGGGTTCCCGGAGAGCGTCCCCGCCTGGTAGACGTCGCCGACCGGCGCCATCCGCTCCATCAGCGCGCGCGGCCCCCCGTAGGCGCCGACCGGCAGCCCTCCGCCGATCACCTTGCCGAGCGCGGTGAGGTCGGGGAGCACGCCGAGCGCCTGCTGCGTACCGCCGTACGCGGCGCGGAACCCCGTGATCACCTCGTCGAAGAACAGCAGGGCGCCGTCGCGGTCGCAGATCTCGCGCAGCCCCTCGAAGAACCCCGGCGCGGGCGGCACGACCCCCATGTTCCCGGCGATCGGCTCCACGATCACGCACGCGATCTCGCCGGGGTGCGCGGCGAACACCGCCTCGACCGCGGCGAGGTCGTTGTAGGGCGCGAGCAGCGTCTGCTCCGCGTACGCCGCCGGCACGCCGGGCGAGTCGGGAAGCGCGAGCGTCGCCACCCCCGACCCCGCCGCCACGAGCAGCCCGTCGGCGTGCCCGTGGTAGCAGCCCTCGAACTTCAGCACCCGATCGCGACCCGTCGCCGCGCGCGCGAGCCGGATCGCGCTCATCGTCGCCTCGGTGCCGGAGTTCACGAAGCGCACCATCTCGATCGACGGCACCGCGTCGACCACCCGCTCCGCGAGCTCCGCCCCCGCCTCGGTCAGCGCCCCGAACGACGTGCCGCGCCCGGCGGCGTCGCGCACGGCCTCGACGACCGCGGGGTGCGCGTGCCCGAGGATGAGCGGCCCGTAGGAGCAGCCGTAGTCGACGTACTCGCGGCCGTCGACGTCGGTGACGGTGGCGCCGCGGCCTGAAGCGATCACGACGGGGTCGCCGCCGACGCTCCTGTCCGCGCCACGGGAGAGTTGACGCCGCCCGGGAGCACGCGCGAGGCGCGCGCCATCGCCTCGCGCGAGCGCGAGCGCTCGCCGCGTGCCTCGCTCATCGTGCGTGCGAGGTGCCGCCGCCGGCGAGCGGGGGCAGCAGCGCCGCGAGCTCGCGCAGCGCGGCGACGGTCACGTCGGGGCGCACGACCTGCTGCGGGTACTCATCGGTCTCGGCGCGGCGCACCCACGCGGTCGGGAGGCCGGCGTGGTGCGCGCCGTTCACGTCCGAGTACGGCGAGTCGCCCACATACAGCACCTCCGCGGGATCGCAGCCGAGCCGCGCGCAGATCGCGAGGAAGACCGCGCGGTGCGGCTTGTACGCGCGCAGCGACTCCGACGACTGGATCGCGGAGAAGCGCAGCCGGCCGAGCGAGAGCGCGCTCTGCAGGAAGTCCTCGTCGGCGTTCGAGAGGAGCCCGAGCCGGAACCCGAGCCCGTCGAGCCGCTCGAGCGTCTCGCGCGCGTCCGGGTACGGCGGCGCGTGCGAGAGGAGGTGGCGTAGGTGGTCCGCCGCCGAGTCGGGGTCGCCCTCGACGCCGAACTTCTCGAAGGCGAGCTCGAACTGGCGGCGCCAGATCTCCCACGTCGAGTGCCAGTCGGGGAGGGGCCCGCTCAGCATGCGCTCGCGATCGGTGGGCTCGCCGTCGCGCGCGAAGCCGCCCCACGGCGAGGCCTTCCCGTACATCGAGACCCACGACCTGTAGAACTCGTCGTGATCGCACTCGATGCGCTGGTCGGCGAGCAGCTCCGAGACCGCGAAGCGGAACTCGACGGTGTGGAAGTCGAAGAGCGTGCCGTAGCCGTCGAAGCAGACGGCGCGGATGCGTGCGGGGTCGAAGGGGCGACGGGGGTCGGTGGTCACGGCGCCTCCCGGCTGCGTGCGCCGGCCCATGGTAACGGCTCCCCGGCGAGCGGCCCGCCCTCCCGGCGAGCGGCCCGCGTTAGCGGGCTGAGCCGCCGCGCCGTCTCCGCGAGCGGCCCGCGTCAGCGGGCTGAGCCGGCGGGCTGGCTGGACGCAGCCGCTCATGGTGCTCACGCCCCACGCTCCCCCAGATCAGCGCCCCGCGGCGAGCCCCCCGAGGAACGCGCGCACCGCGGATTCGTACCGCGCGCGATCCACGTTCCACGAGCGCGCGTGGTGCGCGCCCTCAAAGCGCTCGTAGGTGACCAGGCCGCCCAGCCGCGCCGCGATCTCGTCGCTCAGCGCCACCGACACCGTATCGTCCTCGCTCCCGTGGAAGAGCAGCACCGGCGCGCGCACGGCGCCGAGCCGGTCCACGAGCTCGATCGACCCGAACCCGACGCCGTACCGGCGCTCCGTGATCCAGAGCGGGAGCCACGTCAGGAACCCAAGGATCCCGGCGTCGCGCAGGTTCGCCTCGACCGTGCCACGGAGGTCGAGCAGCGGCGCGTCGAGCACCGCGCCGCGCACCGCCCCGGCGCGCTCGGAGAGCGCGAGCATGTTCACGACGAGCCCGGCGCCCATGCTGAACCCGACGAGCACGACGTCGCGCGCGCCGTTCGCGAGCGCGTGGTCGACCGCGGCCTCGAGGTCGCGCCACTCGGTCGTACCGTAGCAGTAGACGTCGCTCGCGCCGCCGGGCGCGTCGCGGTCGTTGCGGTATGCGATCGTGACCGTCGGGTAGCCGAGGTCGGCGAGCACGGGCAGCAGCCGCAGCGCGTCGCGCCGCGGGGCGCCGCGTACGTCACCTCGCGGAACGAGAGCCCGTGCGCGCTGCGCGGATCACCGGGGAACGTGAACGAGTCGAGCCGCGCGTGCTGCCCGATCTCTGGCGCGCCCAGCACCGGCTCGAACGCGCGCACGACGCGTCTCGCGTCGCGGTCGAGCGATCGGATCTCGCCGAGCCGGCCGTGGCCGCCCAGCCACTCGAGGCCCCACGCGCCGACGTTCGTCCAGTTGTCGTTGGTCTGCGAGCAGCGCAGCGTGCCGCGCGTCGACTCGAGCGTGACCTCGCCCGGCGCGATCGTGGCGATCCGCACCTGGAACTCCGGCGGGTCCGGGTGCGCGACGAACGCGCCGCACCCGATCTGCCCCGCGACGTACCACGATCCCGCGAGCGCGAGCACGACGACGAGCGCGACCGCGCCCGCCGCGGTCCGGGCGGCGACGCGGCGCGCCGGACGGGGCGGC
>VGNK01000206.1 GCA_016866055.1 Chloroflexota bacterium
CGTTCGTCCCGGGACCGGCCGAGCGCGGGACGGCGCACGGTGCGTACAGTGTGCGCACTGGAGATCCGCCGGGAGTCCACGTGGCCGTCGAGATCAGGCCGCCCGCCACCCCGCCGCCCGCGCCGCGCCCCGGCGCGCTCGCGGGGCTGCGCCGCGGCGGGCGCCTCTACTACGGCTACTGGATCGCGCTCGCCGCCCTCGTCGCCCAGTTCGTCGCGGTCGGCGGCCAGATGTCAGTGGCGGGCACCTTCTTCAAGCCCATGACCGAGGACCTGGGCTGGACCCGCACGGAGTTCACCTACGCGCAGACCGTCGGAAACCTCGTGATGGCGTTCGTCGGCTTCTACGTCGGCGCCTACGTCGACCGCCTCGGCTGCCGCCGCGTGATGGTGCTCGGCGCGGTGATCGTCGGGGTCGCGCTCGTGGCGACGAGCCAGGTGAGCGCACTCTGGCACTGGCTGCTGGTCCGCGGCGTCTTCTTCACGGTCGGCGCGGCGCTGATCGGCAACCTCGTCGTTAACGTGACGCTCTCGAAGTGGTTCGTCGAGCAGCGCGGCCGCGTGATCGGCTTCGCGGCGATGGGTGTCTCGCTCGCCGGCATCGTGATGCCGCCGGCGTGGACGTGGGTGATCGACGGCTACGGCTGGCGCGCGGCGTGGGTCTGGCTCGCGGTGCTCGTCGTGGGGCTCACGATCCCGTGCGCGCTCGTCATGCGGCGGCAACCCGAGGACCACGGCCTCTACCCCGACGGGAAGACCGCGGAGGAGATCGAGCACGGCGCCGGGGAGGCAGCCGCGCGCGACTTCGCGAACTCGTTCACGCGCGCGGAGGCGGTGCGCACGCCGGCGTTCTACCTGCTCGTGCTCGCGTTCGGGCTCGGCATGGTCGGCATCGGCGCGCTGCTGCTGCAGACGATCCCGTTCCTCACCGACGAGGGGTTCAGCCGCGGCGCCGCCGCGCTGATATCGACGACGATGTCGATCCCCGCGCTGCTCTCGAAGCCGTTCTGGGGCTGGGCGACGGACCGCGGGGAGCCGCGGCGACTCGCGGCGATCGGGTTCGTCACCTCGGGCGCGGCGATCGTGCTGGTCCTCTACGCGGCGAAGAACGACGCGCTCGCGCCGCTCATCGGCGGCTTCCTGCTCATGGGGCTGGGCTTCGGCGGGCAGATCCCGGTCTCGGAGACGATCTGGGCGAGGTACTTCGGGCGGCGCTACTTCGGATCGGTGCGCAGCGCGGCGATGCCCTTCTCGATCGCGCTCGGGGCGAGTGCGCCGCTCGCGGTCTCGTTCTACTTCGACATCGTCGGCAACTACGACGGCGCGTTCCTCACGATCGCGGTGCTGTTGGTGCTCGCGGCGGTGATGATCCTGCTCGTGCGGCCGCCGGCGCGCGTCGCGGCCGCGGCGAGTGCGCTCGAGCCGGTCGCCCCGCCGGCGGCGCCGCCGTAGAGGCGGCGCGGAGCAGGCGCCGCGGCGACCGGCCCTCGCGGGCGCGTCGCGCGGCGAGCGCGAGCCGGCGATGCTCCACGCGCAGCCTCTCCTCGCCGCGCGCGTCGTCGACCAGCCGAACCGCTTCACCGTGCGTGTGCGGCTCGCCGGCGAGGCGCGTCGCCCGCCGGCGAGCGCATACCTGGCGAACACGGGGAACCTGCGCTCGATCCTGCGGCCGGGCGCCGAGGTGCTCGTCGCCCCCGCGTCGCGTCCCGGACAGCGCCTCGCGTACGACCTCGTGCTCGCGCGCCAGTGGGGGCGGCTGGTCGCGGTCGACGCCGGCTACGCGAGCCGGCTCTTCGTCGAGGCGTGCGCGCGGGGACGCTCGACGCCTTCCGCGGCTGGGAGGTCGCCGCGACGGAGCCGGCCGTCGAGGGCGGCCGCCTCGACGCGTTGCTGCGCCGCGGCCGCGAGCGGCGGTGGGTCGAGACGAAGTGCACGACGCTCGTGCGCAACGGGCTCGCGCGCTTCCCCGACCCCGCAACCGCGCGCGGGCGCCGGCACCTGGAGACGCTCGCCGGGCTGGCCGGCGCGGGCGACGGCGCCGCGGTGGTGTTCGTCGCCCAGCTCGGCGACGCGCGCGCGTTCCGCACGCTCGATGACCTGGACCCCGCGTTCACGGCCGCGCTCGACCGCGCGCGCCGCAGGCGTGCGCTGCCTCGCCTACCGCTGCCGCGTCACGCGGCGGGGGGTGTGGATCTCGGCGGAGCTGCCGGTGGCGGGATGAGCGCGCGCCCGACCCGCTACGCGCCGATCTCGCGTACCGGCGCACCGTCGAGGAACGCGACGACGTCCTCGACCGCGTCGCCGTAGAAGACCTGGTACGTCTCCTTCGTCACGTAGCCCACGTGCGGCGTGAGCACGACGTGGTCGAGCGCGAGCAGCGGGTGGCCGGGCGGCAGCGGCTCGCGGTCGAAGACGTCGAGCGCGGCGCCGGCGATGCGCCGCTCCCGCAGCGCGCGCACGAGCGCCGCCTCGTCCACGATCGGGCCGCGCGAGGTGTTCACGAGGTAGGCGCTCGGCCGCATGCGCCCGAGTTGCGCGGCGCCGAGCAGCCCGCGCGTGCGACCAGAGAGCACGAGGTGGATCGTGACGACGTCGGAGGCCGCGAGCAGCGCGTCCAGACTCGCCGCGAGCGTCACCCCTGCGGCGGCGGTGCGCTCGCGCGTGAGGTTCTGGCTCCACGCGAGCACCTCCATCCCGAACGCGCGCCCAACCGCCGCGACCTGGCCGCCCAGCCGCCCGAGCCCCAGCACCCCGAGCGTCTTCCCCTGCAACCCCTCGCCGAGTTCGACCTGCCAGCGTCCCGCGCGCACCGCCGCGTGCTCGAGCGGGATCCGTCGCGTGATCGCGAGGATCAGCGCCCACGTGAGTTCCGCCGTCGGGTAGTCGAGCCCGCGCGTGCCGCAAACGGTCACCCCGCGCTCGCGCGCGGCGGCGACATCGATCGCGGCGTTGCGCATCCCCGTCGTGACGAGCAGCCGCAGCAACGGCAGCCGCTCGAGCAGCGAGCGCGGGAACGGCGTGCGCTCGCGCATCGCGACGACCGCGTCGAACCCGCGCAGCCGCTCGCCGAGCGCCGCCTCGTCCTCGAGGTGATCGGCGAAGGCCGCGAGCTCGGCGCGACCGGCGAGCGCCGACCAGTCCGCCGAGCGGAGCGCCACCGACTGGTAGTCATCCAGGATCGCCACACGCACGCCCCGGTCCCTTCGCCGCGCCCACGCCTCTCGCGGGCGCGTGCATCGTAGTGACGTGCACGTGAAGGTGCGGGCGAGCGCGTATAGTGGTGTGCGTTCCGGGTCGTCCGCGCCGCGGGAGCCGCGATGGCCGTCGAGCGCCCCCCTTCGCACGTCTCCGAGCGCGGCGAGGATGGCGCCGCGGCCCCGGCCGCCCGGCGCCCCCGCGTCTACTGGGGCTACTACATCGTCGGGGCGGCCCTCGTCACCCAGTTCGTCTCGGTCGGCGCGCAGGGCTCGGTCTCCGGGGCCTTCTTCAAGCCGATGTCGGACGACCTCGGCTGGACGCGTGCCGAGTTCACCTACGCGCAGACGATCAGCCGCTTCATGATGTCGTTCGTCGGCTTCTTCATCGGCGTCTATGTCGACCGCTACGGCGGGCGCCGGCTGATGATGATCGGGGTCACGATCCTCGCCGCATCGGTCTGGGCGGTGAGCTACATCGACACGCTCTGGCAGTGGCTGCTGCTCAAGGGCCTGATCTTCACGCTCGGCTCGGCGCTGCTGGGCAACCTCGTCGTCAACGTGACGATCTCGAAGTGGTTCGTCGAGAAGCGCGGCCGCGCCATCGGCTTCGCCTCGATGGGGGTCTCGCTCGCGGGCGTGGTCACGCCGCCGCTCGCCACGTGGATGATCGACGAGTGGGGCTGGCGCGTCGCCTGGCAGGCGATCGCGGTGGCCGCGATCCTGCTCGTCTACCCCGCGTCGAGGTTCATGCGCCGGCAGCCCGAAGATCACGGCCTCCACCCGGACGGGAAGAGCGCCGACGAGATCCAGCGCGGGGGCGGGCAGGCCGCCGCGCGCGACTTCGACAACTCGTTCACGCGGCGCGAGGCGCTGCGCACGCCGGCGCTTTACATGATCGTGCTCGCGTTCGGCCTCGGCAGCGTCGGCCTCGGCGCGATGCTGCTGCAGACGATCCCGTTCCTCACCGACGAGGGTTTCAGCCGCGGCACCGCCGCGCTCATGTCCTCGGTGATGTCGTTCCCCGCGCTCGTCTCGAAGCCGGTGTGGGGCTTCCTCATGGACAAGTGGGAGCCGAAGCGGCTCGCGGCGGTCGGCTTCTCGATGTCGGGCGTCGCGATCCTCGTGATCCTCTGGGCCACAAAGGCGCACGCGATGGCGCCGCTGGTCGTCGGCTTCCTCGTGATGGGGTGGGGCTTCGGCGGCCAGATCCCGCTGCAGGAGACGATCTGGGCCTCGTACTTCGGCCGGCGCTACCTCGGCGCGGTGCGCAGCGCGGCGATGCCGTTCACGCTCTTCCTCGGCGCCGGGGGACCGCTCGCGGTCTCGTTCTACTTCGACGTCGTCGGCAACTACGACGGGGCGTTCGTCGTGATCGCGGGGCTGTGGGCGGCGGCGGCGGCGATGGTGCTGATGGTGCGCCGCCCGACCCGCCTCGCGCCTGCGACGCCCGGCGCGCCGGGGTCGAGC
>VGNK01000207.1 GCA_016866055.1 Chloroflexota bacterium
GCCCGCGCACGCCGCGAGGAACGCGCCGGCGGCGAGCGCGCCCGAGATCGCCGCCGCGAGCCGCGGCCGGCGCGCGACGCCGCCGCCCCCGCCTCGTCCCCGGCGACCTGCGCGTGCCTTCACGGTGCCGCCCCACCTCCACGCACACACGTTACCGACCGCGGGCCACACCGCGCCGTGCCTCGCGCCGCCGGCGACCTCGCACGATCCAACGCCGCCCCGTGCTCTGCGTCGGGTGATCCCCGAGACGGAGCGGCGACGCCTCCGTGTACGATGCCTGCGAGGGGGCAGCGCCATGGTCGACACGCCGCGCCGCGAGGCGCCGGCCCCCGCGCGCCCCCGGCGGGCCCTCCCCGCCGAGCCGCCCGTCGCCGAGCCGCTCGTCGCCGAGCCGCTGCCCGAGGCCCCCCTCGATCCGCCCCCGCGACGCGTCGCCACCTTCGACTCGCTCCGCGACCGCAACTTCCGCTGGTGCTTCGGGTCCGTCCTCGCGCAAACCGCCTCGCTCAACATGCAGCATCTCGTGCGGGGTTCCTCGCGTTCGAGCTCACCGGCTCGTACGCCGCGCTCGGCGGCGTCAACCTCGCCGGCGCCGTGGCGAGCCCGGTGCTCGCGCTCTCCGGCGGCGTGCTCGCCGAACGCGTGAATCAGAAGCGCTACGTCGTGCAGGGCGGCCAGCTCGTCGGCGCGATCAACGTTTTCGTGATCGCAACGCTGCTCGTCACGGACCTGCTGCGCTTCGAGCACCTGCTCGTCTCGGCCGCGATCTCGTCGGGGGCGATGGCGGTGCTGATGCCCGCTCAGCAGGCGCTCATCCCGGAGATCGTGGCTTCCGCCGCCTGATGTAACGCCGTCGCTCTGAACGCGGCCGGCCGCGACACGATGCGGCTGGCGGGCCCCGCGATCGGCGGCTTCCTGATCGCCGCGCTCGGCGCGCGCGCGGTCTACTTCGTGATCGCCGGCCTCCGGCTCGTCTCGAACGCGATGCTCGGCCGGCTCCCGAGCGAGCTCACGGGGACGCTCGAGGAGCCGCCCGCCGGCGACGAGGAGGGCCGCGGCCCGCGCGGCTCGACGGACGCCTCGCGGCCGGTCGGCAGGCGGCGCCGGCACCCGGAGGGCCCGCGCGAGCACCCGCTGCGCGAGCTCGCCGGAGGCTTCGCCTACATCGGGCGCGACCGCACGGTCGGCCTGCTCCTGGCGATCGCGCTCGCGTTCTCGATGCTCTCGATGCCCTACTTCTTCCTGTTCCCGGGCTTCGTCTCCTCGGTGCTCGACGAGGGGCCGCAGGATCTCGGGCTCCTGATAAGCCTCACCGGCGTGGGCTCGCTCGCCGGCGCGATCGTGATCGCGTCGCGCCCGCCGCGCGGGCGCGGCCGCATCTTCCTGCTCGCGGGCCTCTGGCTCGGCGCCGCGGTGCTGCTCTTCTCGATGTCGAGCGCGCTCTGGGTGACCGCGCCGATCATGCTCGCGCTCGGGCTCGGGGACGCCGGCCGCATGTCGCTCAGCAGCGTGCTCGTGCAGACCTCCGTCGAGGACGCCTACCGCGGGCGCGTGATGAGCGTCTACCAGATGCAGCGCGCGCTCGCCTCCTTCTACACGTTCGCGCTCGGCTTCGCCGCCTCGTTCGTGGGCGTGCAGCTCGCGCTCGGCGCGTCGGCGGTCGCGCTGATCGTGCTCGCGGCGACGGTGTTCGCGCTCGCCCCACGCCTGCGCGCGCTCGACCGAGCCACCCCCCGCACCTCGACGCGCGCGTGCGTCGCCCGGCGGCGGCGCCCCTGCTACGCTGGCCCCATGCAGCCCCCGGCACTCGGGCAGCCGCCCGCCCTCTCCCTCTACCTGCACATCCCGTTCTGCACCGCGAAGTGCGGCTACTGCGACTTCAACTCCTACGAGGGGCTCGACCACCTCGTCCCCGACTACACGCCGGCGCTCACCCGCGAGCTCGCCCTCTGGGGACCCGCCGCGCGCAACTTTCTGGTCGCCACGGTCTTCTTCGGCGGCGGCACGCCGAGCCTCACCTCGCTCGCCGACCTCGAGCGCATCGTCTCGACTGTGCGCGAGCACTACGACGTCGCGCCGGGCGCGGAGTGGACGCTCGAGGCGAACCCCACCGAGCTCACGCGCGAGCACCTTGCGGGGATGCGCGCGCTCGGCATCAACCGCCTCTCGATGGGCGTGCAGTCGATGCACGAGGACGAGCTCGCGCTGCTCGAGCGGCTGCACTCGCCCGGCCGCGTGGTGGAGGCCGTCGCGGACGCGCGCGCGGCCGGGTTCGAGAACCTCAACCTCGACCTCATCTTCGGGCTCATCGGCCAGCCGCTCGCGCGCTGGCAGGAGACCCTCGAGCGCGTGATCGCGTTCGAGCCCGAGCACCTCTCGTGCTACGCGCTGACGGTGGAGCCGGGCACCGCGCTCTACTACCGCGTGCAGAAGGGGCTGCTCCCGGAGCCCGACCCCGACGTCGCCGCCGACCAGTACGAGTGGACGCGCGCGCGGCTCGCGCGGGCCGGCTACGAGCAGTACGAGATCTCGAACTGGGCGCGGCCGGGTCGCCGCTGTGCGCACAACCTCGTCTACTGGCGCGCCGACCCCTACCTCGGGCTCGGCGCCGGCGCGCACTCGTTCTTCGCCGGGCGGCGCTTCGCGAACGTCGACGCGCCGAACCGCTACGTCGAGGCCGTGAACCGCGCGCACGAGGAGCGCGCGACGAACGGCCGCCACACGATGCACCAGATCGCCGGCGGCGAGACGCCGGACCGCGCCACGCTCGTCGCCGACGCGATGATCCTCGGGCTGCGGCTGCTCGACGGCGTCGACCTCGCCGCGTTCGCCGCGCAGTGGGAGTGCGACCCGCTCGCGGAGTTTGGCGGCGCGCTCGAGCGGCACGAGCAGCTCGGGCTCCTCGAGCGCCGCGACGGCCGGCTGCGGCTCACCGACCGCGGGCTGCTGCTCGCGAACGAGGTGGCCGTCGACCTGCTCCCGGACACCGCCCCCGAGCCCGCGGGCGCGGGCGACTAGCGGGGCGCTCGCGCGATGGCGGTGCAGGTCTTCCGCTGCGCGCACTGCGGCCGCGAGGTGCTCGTGCGCCGGCCTGGCCCGATGAGCGAGCAGGAGGTCGCCCGCCGCCGCGAAGAGGAGCTGCGCCCGCCCGCGCGCGGCCGCCACAGCCCGATGGGGCTCTCCGAGCGGCTGCGCGACGACATCTGGGTGGGCGTCTCCACCACGCGCGACTTCGTGCCGCGCGACGAGCTGCCCTCGCGCTGCCCGTCGTGCCGGCGGGACGCGCTCATCGAGACGCGCACGATCGACTAGCCGGCGACGCTGTGGACGCGCCGCGCGCGCGTGAGCGCGGAGCAGCGCGCGCCAGCGACGCGGTCGTGCGCCGGCTGCCGTTCGCGGCACCGCTGCCTACACTCCCGGCATGTTCGTCATCGGCACCGCCGGGCACGTCGATCACGGCAAGTCCGCGCTGATTGAGGCGCTCACCGGCACGCACCCCGACCGCCTCAAGGAGGAGCAGGAGCGCGGGCTCACGATCGAGCTCGGCTTCGGATGGCTCACGCTCCCGAGCGGCCGCGAGATCTCGATCGTGGACGTGCCGGGCCACGTGCGCTTCGTGCGCCACATGCTCGCGGGTGCGGGCGCGATCGACCTCGCGCTGCTCGTGGTCGCCGCGGACGAGGGGATCATGCCGCAGACGCGCGAGCACCTCGACATCCTCGACCTGCTCGAGGTGCGCCACGCAATCGTCGCGCTCACGAAGTGCGACCTCGTCGAGGACGACTGGGCGGATCTCGTCGAGGAGGAGGTGCGCGAGCTGCTCGAGCCGACGGCGCTCGCGGGCGCGCGCGTGGTGCGGGTCTCGAGCGTGACGGGGCGGGGGCTCGAGGAGCTGCGCGAGGCGCTCGACCGCGCGCTCGACCGCGTGCCGGAGCCGGAGGACATCGGGCGGCCGCGGCTCGGGATCGACCGCGTCTTCACGATGGCGGGGTTCGGCACGGTGGTGACGGGGACGCTGCTCGGCGGGCGGCTGCGCGTCGGCGACACGCTGGAGGCGGTGCCCGGCGGGCCGACGGCGCGCGTGCGGGGGCTGCAGACGCACCGGCGGACGGTGGAGGAGGCGCAGCCGGGGACGCGCGTGGCGGTGAACCTCGCGGGGGTGACGACCGAGGACCTCGCGCGCGGGCAGGTGCTCGCGCCGCCGGGGCGCGTGCCGGCCGCGCTCACGCTGGACGCGCGGCTGCGCGTGCTCGACCACCGCGCGGTGCGGCACAACCTCCGCGGTGCGGTGCACCTCGGCACGGCGGAGGTGCAGGGGCGCGTGCGCGTGATCGGCGGCGACGAGATCGCGCGAGGCGAGGAGGGCTGGTGCCAGCTCGTGCTCTCGGAGCCGCTGGCGGCGGTGCCGGGCGACCTCTTCGTGCTGCGGGTCTCGGACGAGACAGTGACGGGCGGCCGGGTGATCGAGGTGAACGCGCCGCGCCACCGCCGCCACGACGCGCGCACGGTGGAGCGGATGGCGGCGCGCGCGGAGGGCACGCCGGAGAGCCGGCTGCTCGCCGCGCTGGAGCGGGCGGAGCCGGCGGCGGCCGCGGGGCTCGCGGCGAGCGTGGAGGTCGACGCCGGGCAGGTGGGCGCCAGC
>VGNK01000208.1 GCA_016866055.1 Chloroflexota bacterium
GGCCCGGCCGCGAGCTCCGCGCGCAGCGCCTCGTTGTGCTCGCCGAGGAGCGGGGCGCGCCGCAGCGTCGCGCGCTCGCCGTCAACCGTGAAGGGGAGGCCGGGGAGCGTGTGGCGCCCCAGCACGGGGTGGTCGAGCTCGGCCCAGAAGCCGGCGGCGCGCAGCGGCTCCCACTCGAGCAGGTCGCGCGGCGTCGGGATCAGCGAGAACGGCGCGCGGTGGCGCTGCGACTCCTCGAAGATCTCGCGCGCGGTGCGGGCGCCGGCCCACTCTGCGATCAGCGCCGCGACGAGCTCGTTCCCCTCCGCGTTCGCGAGCAGGTTCGTGAACATCGGCTGCCCGACGAGCTCGGGGTGGCCGATGCAGCGGTAGACCGAGGCCGCCTGCCGCGCCATCGAGGCGACGCCGACGAAGCCGTCGGCGCAGGGGTAGATGCCCCAGATCGCGCGCGCCTGGTTGCCGGTGCGCTCGGAGTCGAAGCCGCGGGTCAGCGCGGTCGGCCCGAAGCCCTCGAGGCTCGCGGCCTGCACCTCCTGCACCGAGATGTCGATGCGCTCGCCGGCGCCCGTGCGCTGCGCGGCGAAGAGCGCGGTGAGGGAGGCGGCGAAGCCGTGCAGCCCGGCCTGGTAGTGCGCCTGGTGGCCCGCGGTCTTCAGCGGCGGCTGGTCGAGCTCGCCGCAGAGCGCGAGCTGCCCGCCGGCCGCCGCCGCGGTGAGCGCGGTGACGCGCCACGCGGCGCGCGGCCCATCCTGCCCGAACGGCGTGATCGAGCAGACGACCGTCGCCGGCCGCGCCTCGAGCAGCGCATCCAGGTCGACGCCGCGCGCGCGCCAGGCCCCCGGCGCGCCGGTCTCGATCACGACGCGCGCGCCGATCAGCAACCGCCAGAGCGCCTCGCGGTCGTCGGCGCGATCCGGGTCGAGCACCAGCGAGCGCTTCCCCGCGTTGAGCGCGGCGAACAGCACGCCGCCGTCCGGCGACTCGCCGATGCGCGGGCTGCGGCGGCGCGTGGGATCGCCCTCGGGCGGCTCGACCTTGACGACGTCCGCGCCGAGCGCCGCGAGCAGCCGCGCCGCGTACGCCCCGGCGACGTCGTCGCTCAGGTCGACGACGCGCACCCCCTCGAGATCGCGCACGGGTGGGCCTCCTCGCCGGGTGATGATACGGGGGCGTCCGGTGGAGCCGCGGGTGAAGACCCGCGGCTCGCCGTTCGACGTCGCGACGAGCCGCGGGTTTCCCCCCGCGGGTGACGCGCTTCCCCGCGTGGCGCCTACAGGAACGTGCGAACGGCCTCGAGGAACCCCCTCGGCCGCTCGAGCGGGATCGAGTGCCCCGACCCCGCCACCTCCACGAGGCGGCAGTCCGGAATCGTCTTCGCCATGCGCTCGGCCATCGCGCGCGGCAGCACGTCGCTGACCTCGCCGCGCACGAGCAGCGTCGGCACGTCGATGCTCGCGAGCAGCGTCCACCCCAGCTCGGGCGCCGGGCGCGGGCGCGGGTTGTTCGGGTCGCGCAGCGCGCGGTCGTAGCGGTAGGTCCACTTCCCGCCCGGCGCGGGCATCAGGTTGTGCGCGACGCGGTGGCGCTGCTCGACGGGGTCGGCGTTCGGGTTCGAGCGCCGCGCCTGGTCGATCGCCTCGTCGAGGCTCGCGAAGACATCGTTCGCCTGCACGCCGGCCTGGATGCGCGCGGAGCCCTCGGCCGCCACCTCAGGGCCGATGTCGACGATCACGAGCCGCTCGAGCGCGTCGGGCCGCCTCCCCGCGTAGTGGATCGCGTTGCGCCCGCCCATCGAGAGCCCGAGCAGCGCGAAGCCGCTCAACCGCAGCTCGGCGACGAACGCCTCGACGTCCGAGACCATGTGATCGACGCCGTACTCGTGGGGCTTCGCCCACTCCGTCTCGCCGTGGCCGCGCTGGTCGAGCGCGAGCACGCGGTACTCGGCGCTCAGCGCGGCGGCGAAGGAGTCCCACGAGTGCGCGTGGCCGGTGAAGCCGTGCAGCAGCACGAGGTCGCGCGCGCCGGGGCGGGCGCTCGGCCAGTCGCGGTAGTGGAAGCGCAGCCCGTTCAGCGTGACGAACTGGTCGGTGGCGGCGGCCCGGGTGGTCATGTCGGCGTCCTCCCCTCGCGATCGGCGGGATGATACGCGGCCGCCGGGCGCCGTCCCGGGAAGTTCGTGCGACGGCGAGCGGTCGGCGTGGGCCACGGCGAGCCGGGCGAGCGCCCGCGACGCCCGCCTACAGCCCCTGCACCCCCTCCGTCCGCACGACGCCCGCCGCCACGAGCTCTGCGAGCCGCCCACCCATGCCGATGCCGTCGAGGATCGCCTGCGCGTCCGAGCCCGGCCGCGGCGCCGCGCGCCCCGGCCGCACCGGCGTGCGCGAGAGCCGCGCCACCGGACCCGTCGTCGTCAGCTCGCCGATCCCCTCGTGCTCGCGCGTCACGCTGAGCCCGTGCTCGACGACCCAGGGGTCGGTCATCAGCGAGCGCGGCGTCTCCACCACCCGCGTCGCCGCGAGCCCCGCCGCCGCGACGCGCACCACCCAGTCGTCGACGCGCCCCTCCGCGAAGCGGCGCTCGAGCGCCGACCCCAGCGCGGCGAGGCTCTCGCCGCCGTTCTCGCGCAGCCCCACCGCCTCCGCCACTCGGCCCGCCTCGCCGGCGCGCGCGCCGACGAAGAGCCAGCCGTCCTGCGCGCGGTACGCGCGGTGCAGCGGCCCGTCGCCGAGCGCATCCTGTCCGCGCGGCTCGTCCCACGCCGTCCGCTCGTGCACGACGAGGAACGGCGACTGCAGCGTGCAGCCCGTGTACGCGAGCGACGTGTCGACGTGCTGCCCTTCGCCGGTGCGGCGTTGGTGCAGCAGCGCGATCGCCACGCCGTACGCCCCCATGAACCCCGTGCCGTAGTCGTTGACCGCGTTCGTCTGCAGCACCGGCGGCCCGTCGCCGCCGAAGCGCACCTGCATCCCCGTCGCCGCCTGCGCGAGCTGCTCGTGGCCGGGCCGGTTCGCCCACGGCCCCACGTGCCCGTAGCTGTTGAGCGATGCGTAGACGACGCCGGGCTTGCGCGCGCGCACCTGCTCGTAGCCGACGCCGAGCGACTCCGCCACGCCCTTGCGGAAGTTCTGCACGACGACGGCGGCGCCCTCGACGAGCCGCCAGAAGATCGCCTGCCCCCCCTCGGACTTCAGGTCGAGCAGGATGCTGTGCTTGCCGCGGTTGACGTCGTTGTGGAAGACGATCGCCTCGCTGCGGCGCGGGCTGTCGATCTTGATCACGTGCGCGCCGTACTCCGCGAGCGTGCGCCCGCACGTCGGGCCCGCGAGCACGACGCAGAGGTCGAGCACGGTGACGCCGTCGAGCGCCGCGCGCACGGTCGCCTCGGCGGAGGCGCGCGACGCGGGCCACCCGGTTGGCGGCACCGCACCCGCCGGCGCCGCGTCGAGCTCGCGCAGGATCGCCGCGCGGTCGGCGTCGAGGCGGGGCCGGCCCGCGCGGATCGCGCCCGGCGTCCGCGACATCCGCACGTTCACCCCGGGCTGCAGCGTCCGCCCCAGCTCGTGGTCGGTGACCTCGACGACCATCTGCGACTCGCGCGCGTGCGGGTGCTCGACCCACTCCGCGGTCGTGCGGCAGACCGTCGCCTCCGACCCGGCGCGCGCGATCAGGTCCTCCCACTCCCGCGCGGTGCGCGTCTTGAAGAGCGCCACCATGCGCCGGTCGAGCTCCGCCGCCAGCGACGGATCGGAAGCGCGGCGCCGCGCGTCGAGCAGGCCCTCGTCCCGCCACGAGGCGATGCCCGCGGCCTCCATGAACTCGGGGACGTTCTTGTTGCCGGAGTGGAACTGCACCCAGCGGCCGTCGGCGCACTCGTACTGCGAGGTGCGCAGCCCGGCGAGCCCGCGCAGCGAGAACGGGTGCTGCCCGCGGAAGCCGAGCGCCCCGAACATCGCGTCGAAGAGCGGCACCTCGATGCGCTGCCCGACCCCGTCCCGGTCGCGCGCGACGAGTGCCATCGCGATCGCGACCGCGCCCTGGAACGCCGCGTAGCACGACGCCGTGGGGATCGCGGTGTAGATCGGCCGCCAGCGCTCGTCCTGCTCGAAGCCGACCGAGCCGCGCGCGCTGTAGGTCGCGGTCGCCGCGCCGACGACGCCCTCCCACGCCGGCATCGCGGCGCGCGGGTCGTCCGCGGCGAAGCCCGGCAGCGAGCAGACGACGAGCCGCGGGTGCTCCCGTGCGAGCGCCTCGGGATCGAGCCCGAGCCGTCCCAGCACCCCCGGGCGGAAGTTCTCGACGAGCACGTCCGCGGAGGCGACGAGCCGCCGCGCGGTGGCGAGCTCGTCGGGCCGCGCGAGGTCGAGCGCGATGCTGCGCTTGCCGCGGTTCCAGGTCGCGTTGCCGTCGACCGGCCAGCGCGGGCCGGACGGCGGGTCCACCTTGATCACGTCCGCGCCCTGGTCGGCGAGCAGCATCCCGAGCAGCGGCCCCGCGACGTACTGCCCGAGGTCGATGACGCGGATGCCGTCGAGCGCGCCCATGGGCGTCCCCCCTTCGCGCGGGCGCATCGTACCTGCGCGCGGCGAGCGGGCGGCGCGCGCGGCACCGGGCGCGCCGCCGCGTACACTCCCG
>VGNK01000209.1 GCA_016866055.1 Chloroflexota bacterium
GGCGGCCGCCCGGATCGGCTCAGCGCGCCGCGGCCGCGGCGCGCTCCCGCGCGCGCTCGGCCTCGAGCGCCCGCTGTGCCTGCTCGGACTTGTACGCCCAGATCGCGAAGACGATCCCCATCGCGCCGAGCAGGAGCATCCCGCCCGGCACCCACATGATCAGCCCGCCGAGTACCTGGTCGTCCCGCGCCGAGAGCGCGAGGATCGGCGCGGCGTCGGCGTACGTCTGGTAGAGCGGGTGCTCCGCGAACGTGAACATCACGCCGAGAAACTGCTGGGGGACGCTCGCGGCGAAGATGTAGAGCAGCCGCGGGATGTAGGGCAGCCGCGAGCGAAGCGGCTTCGGGTCGATCACGTTCCACCAGAACAGCCACGCGGTGCCGACGAGCGAGATGTGCTGGAGGTCGTGCAGGAGGGGGCGGCGCAGCGCCGCGTCGTACCACCCGGGCCCGATGTGCCAGAGCCAGAGCACCGCGCTCATCGCCGCGATCGCGAGCGCGGGGTGCGTCCCCCAGCGGTAGGCCAGCCGCACGGGGGTCCGTCGCGCGAGCGGGCGGATCACGCCGAGCCGCAGCCAGCGCGGCATGCCGCGCAGCGTCGGCGTCGTCGGCGCGCCGAGCAGGATCAGCGGCACGGCGATCGTCATCAGCAGCACGTGCTGCACCATGTGCATCGAGAGGTGGTGCTCGGCGAGCCGGTCGAGCGGCGACTCGATCGCGACCAGGAGCAGCGCGAGGCCGCTCGCGTAGAAGAACGTTCGCCACCACGGGTGCTCGCGCGTGCGCTCGTCCCACCGCCGCAGGCCGCGCGCGTAGAACCACGCGGCGAGCGCGACGGGGATCAGCAGCGCCGGATCGACGTTCCAGGCCCGCGCGAGGGGGCCCTCGACCGGGCCGGCCTCGTGCGCCAGCGCCACCGTCTGCAGCAGCTCGACGAGCGAAACCGCGGCCATCTCCGGCGCCTCTCCTCGGGCGGTCGGGTCGAGGCGCGCGCCTCGATCGCGGGGGCGCACACGAGTGTCGCCCAGCCCGAGGACAGGCGCACCCGAGGCGGATGCCCGGCGCGACGTCCGTTGTTGACCCGCGCCCGGCGCGCTTCCTAGCATGAACCGGGACGGCTTTGCGTACGTCGTACGCATACTGGGGGCAGAGCCGAGGAGGTCGCTCGCGATGCGAACGCTGCGGGTCGCGCTCGCGCAGCTCAACACGACCGTCGGGGACTTCGACGGGAACCGCGAGCGCATCCTCGCCGCCGCCCGGCGCGCCGCCGGGGAGGACGCGGACCTCGTCGCCTTCCCCGAGCTCGCGGTGACCGGCTATCCGCCCGAGGACCTCCTGCTGCGCGGCGCCTTTATCGACGATGCGCACGACTCCCTGCAGCGGCTCGCCGTGGAGGCGCGCGGGCTGCCGCCGCTCATCGTCGGCTGCCTCGACTTCCACCACCACCTCTACAACGCGGCGGCGGTGATCCACGACGGACGCGTGCTCGCCATCTACCGCAAGCAGGAGCTCCCGAACTACGGGGTGTTCGACGAGGAGCGCTACTTCCAGCGCGGCCACGACTCGCCGGTCTTCACGATCGCGGGCGCGACGGTGGGCGTGACGATCTGCGAGGACATCTGGTACCCCACCGGGCCGCTGACCGCGCAGGCGCTCGCCGGTGCGGATCTCGTGGTCAACATCAACGCCTCCCCGTTCCACGCCGGCAAGACGCGCGACCGCGAGCGGATGATCGCGACGCGGGCGGCCGACAGCACCGTCGCCGTCGCCTACGTGAACCAGGTGGGCGGGCAGGACGAGCTCGTGTTCGACGGGAACTCGCTCGTGATCGGGCCCGAGGGCGAGGTGATCGCGCGCGGCGCCTCGATGGCGGAGGAGCTGCTCGTCGTGGACGTCGACGTCGAGCAGGTGCGCCAGCGACAGCTGCACGAGTCCCGCCTCCGCAGGCACCGAGCGCACGGCGCTGCGCGCGAGCCGGTCTTCGTGACGGGCGAGCGCGGCACCCCGCTCACCCCGCGGCCCGCGCCGCAGCGCGCGGCGGCCGACGTCACCGAGGAGACCTACCGCGCGCTCGTGCTCGGGACGCGCGACTACGTCGAGAAGACCGGCTTCGAGAGCGTCTTCGTCGCGGTCTCCGGTGGCATCGACTCCGCGCTCGTCGCCACCGTCGCGGTGGACGCGCTGGGACCCGAGCGCGTGACGGCCGTCGCGATGCCCTCGCGCTACTCGTCTGAGGGCTCGATCGCGGACGCAGGCGATCTGGCGCAGCGGCTCGGGGTGCGGCTCGTCACGCTCGCGATCGAGCCGATGCACGCCGCCGGCCTCGAGATCCTCGACCGCGAGTTCGCGGGCACGGAGCCGGGCACGGCGGAGGAGAACCTGCAGTCGCGCATCCGAGGGATGCTGATCATGGCGCTCTCGAACAAGCGCGCGCGGTCGCTCGTGCTCACCACCGGCAACAAGTCCGAGTACGCGTGCGGCTACGCAACGCTCTACGGTGACATGGCGGGCGGCTTCGCGGTGATCAAGGACGTGCCGAAGACGCTCGTGTGGCGGCTCTCGCGCTATCGGAACACGCTCGGGGAGGTGATCCCGGTGAGCTCGATCGAGAAGCCGCCGTCCGCCGAGCTGCGGCCGGGCCAGCTCGACACGGACTCGCTGCCGCCGTACGAGACGCTCGACCCGATCATCGAGGCGTACGTGGAGGACGACCTCCCGATCGCCTCGATCGTCGCGCGGGGCTTCGACGAGGCGGTGGTGCGGCGGGTGGTCGACCTGGTCAACCGGAACGAGTACAAGCGCCGCCAGTCGCCGCCCGGCGTCAAGATCTCGCCGCGCGCGTTCGGCCGCGACCGGCGGCTGCCGCTGGCGACGCGCTACCGGGGCTCGTGACGGCGGCCGCGGCCTCCGGGCTGGGGCGCTAGGCGCCGGCCGGCGGGGACGGGTCGATCCCCGTCTCGCCCTCCAGACGCTCCGCCACCGCAGCGCTCAGCGTGTCGTAGGCGGTGAGCTGGATCCAGGTCTCGAACGCCTCGCGAATCGCGGAGTAGGCGGCCTCGAGCTTCGCCTCCACCGCCGGCGCGCCGGAGGCCGCCTGGCGGGCGGCGGCGATGCGTCCGACGAGCGCCTCGAGCCGCGGGGCGAGCAGGTCGTGGAGCTCGTGGAACTCCTCGTCCTCCTCGGCGTGCCCACGGTCGCGCATGATCTGCAGCGCGCCCATCACCCAGGCGAGCGAGCCCAGGAGCGTCCCCGCCTCCTCGCGCGTCAGCGCAAACGGGATGCGCGACTCGTTCATGCGGTGCGTTCCCCCTCGTACGCGAGGGTAGCCGCGACGCGCGCCGCGCCGACGAGCGCGCCGGCCTCGCCGAGCGCCGCGCGCACCACGCGCGGGCCCTCGCACACCTCGTCGATCACGCGCTGCAGGAGCGGGCCGACCGCGGCGACGACGGCGTCCTCGCCCTCGAGGATCACGAGCCCCGGGTCGAGCAGCGCGGTGGCGTCGGCGAGCAGGGCCGTGAGCCGCTCCAGCGCCGCGGGATCGGGCGTGCCGTCCTCGGCGACAGCCGGCGCGGCGGGGAGGGCGCCGGCGGCGTGCTGCGACCCGCGCACCACGCGCCCGGCCGCGAGCACGGCCGCGGTGGGCACGCCGCGCAGCGACACGTAGAGCGCGTCCGCCGCGTCCGATGCGACCCCCTGCGCGGCCTCCGCCATCAGCGCCGCGTGCACGCGGCTCACCGCCGCGACCGGCGCGTCGATGTGCACGCGCACCGCGTTCACGACCGCGAGCCCGTCCCACTCCGGCTGCCCCGCGCTGTCGAGCACGCGCCCGGCGATCGGGTCGACGCTGCCCGGGCACGCAACCGCGATCGCGAGCGCGGAGCGCCGGCCGCCCTCGCGCGCGAGCAGCGTGGCGATGCGCCCGCCGATCTCCCACGACCAGCTCTCCTCGTCCGGGAGCGCTGGCAGCGGCCACTCCTCGCGCGCGACCGGCTCGCCGTCGATGGTCGCAAGCAGCAGCCGCAGTTGCGTGGCGGTGAAGTCGACCGCGACCAGCACCGCCGCCTCGGGGTCGGGGAGCTTCGCCCCCGGCGACCGGCGGACGGGCGGGCTCAGGGGGACGCCGCCTCGAGCTTGCGCAGCGCGGCCACGACGTCGTCGATCTCGCGCTGCGTACCGCCCTCCGGCACCGGGATCGCGATCCACTCGGCGGCGAGTCGCTGCGTGACCGGGAAGCGCGCCGGCTGCAGGCGCGGGTCCTCGGCGCCGAGCGCCGCGGCGACCCGCTCGTCGGCGAAGAGCGGCGCCGCGCGGGCGGCGGGCGCGCACGGGATCCCCTCGGCGGCGAGGGCGGCGACGGTGTCCTCGAGGGGCCGCTTCCAGAGAAGCGCGCGCAGGCGGAGCACGTAGCGGTCGTATGCGTGGCGCGACCAGCGCCCGTGGTGCATCGTGGCGACGCCGCGCATGCGCCGCAGCGCGAAGGTGAGCTCCCAGGCCCACTGACGGCGCGCCGCGAGCCGCTCGGGCTCGGCGCGCAGCCACGCCAGCGCTGCGCGCGCGGCGGCCTCGTCCGGCGGCGCGACCGCCGGCAGCGCGCCG
>VGNK01000210.1 GCA_016866055.1 Chloroflexota bacterium
CCAGGCCGCGCGCCCAGGCCGCGCGCATCGCGCCCGGCTCGTCGGCGCGGAGGGCTGCTAGCGCCGGTGCCGCTCGCCGCGCGAACGATCGAGGAACGCGCGCATGAGCACGCGCGGCTCGTCGTGCGCGAAGGCCTCGCGGAACGCCGCCACCCCCGCCTCGATCGCCGCCTCGAGCGGGAGCTGCTCCCACCGCCGGATCAGCGCCTTCTGCGCGCGCACCGCGCGCGGTCCCGAGGCGAGGATCGCGGCGAGCCGCCGCTCCACGGCCTCGTCGAGCTCCGCCGCCGGCACCACGTCCTCGAGCAGCCCCGCCTCGCGCGCCCGCGCGGCCGGGAGCGACTCGCCGGTGAGCAGCAGCTCGCGCGTGCGCCCCCACCCGATGAGCGACGGCAGCAGCGCCGCCTCGATCACCGACGGCACGCCGACCCGCACCTCGGGCATCCCGAGCATCGCGTCCGCGGCGCCGATGCGCACGTCGCACGCCGCCGCCACCTCCAGTCCGGCGCCGAGGCAGTAGCCGCGGACGCGCGCGATCACCGGCACGGGGCACTCGCGGATCGCGGCGCAGGCCGCGTGCACCCCCCGGATGAACGCCTCCGCCCGCCCGGCGTCGAGCGTCGCCATCTCGGCGATGTCGGCCCCGCCGATGAACGCGCGCTCCCCGGCGCCGGTGAGCACCACCGCGCGCAGTCGCTCGTCGCCGGCGAGCGCGCGGAACGCCGCGGCCAGCGACGCCGCCGTCGCGGAGTCGAGCACGTTCAGCTTCGCGGGGCGGTCGACGGTCACGCGCGCGACGCAGTCGGCCTCCCCGCGCTCGTCGACCTCCGTGCGCACGGTCTCCTTCGCGGCGCGCCCCACGGCTCAGGCGTCGCCCGTGACGCGCGCGCCCGCGGGGCGGTCGCCGCTCGGCGGCTGCAGCCCCGCGAAGATCGTCTGCGGCGCGAGCTCGAACAGCCGGTCGATGTCCCACGGCCCGTCCGAGAAGATCTGCCGCTCGATCTCGATGTCGCTGTGGAGGCCGATCTGGTAGCCGCTTGCCGCGATCACGCGCCCGGAGATGGGCGGCCGCCCCCCGCGCGTCGCGTCCTCGTTCGGCCGCGCCGGCGCGTCGTCCTTCCCCTCGCCCTCCATCGAGCCGCCGAGGTCGTTCACGACTACCGACGCCCCCTCGACGGCCAGCGCGAGCGCGATCCCCCGCCCGATGCCGCGCCCCGCCCCGGTGACGATCGCGGTCTTCCCTTCGAGACGCTGCATCGAACCCACTCCCTCTCGAGCGCGGCGCATGGTACCTCCGGTCCGCGCGCCTACACTGGGTCGCCCCGCTCCGCGCGAGAGGAGCCCCTCGGATGGCGATCGAGTTCCGCCCGGCGCGCGCCGACGAGCTGCCGGAGTTCCGGCGGCTCGTCGCCTACGTGTTCGCCGAGCCGTCGCCGCCCCGCGAGGGCGCCGAGCCGCCGATGCAGCCCGAGTGGACGAGCTGCGCCTTCGTCGACGGCCGCATGGCGGCGACCTTCGCGGCCTACCCGTTCACGATGCGCTGGAACGGCGCGCCCGCCGCCACCGCGGGCGTCACGGGGGTCGGCACCTACCCCGAGTACCGGCGGCAGGGACTGCTCCGCGCGCTCGTCGAGCGCTCGTTCGCGGAGCAGCGCGACCGCGGACAGTCGCTCGCGATCCTCTGGGCGAGCTTCGGCGCGATCTACCAGCGCTTCGGCTTCGGCCTCGCGAGCACGGCCGTGAGCTACGACCTCGAACCGCGCCACATCGCGTTCGAGGATCCGACGCCACCGTCCGGCACGGCGCGGCTCGTGCGCGCGGAGGACGCGCTCCCGGAGATGAAGCGCGTCTACATCGAGATCGCGACGCCGCGAAACCTCATGCTCCACCGCGTCCCTGCGATGTGGCAGGGGCACCTGCGGCAGGGGACGGGCGCGCACCACGCCGCCGTCTACTACGCGGCGAGCGGCGAGCCGACCGGCTACCTGCTCTACACGACGCGCGAGGTGCCGAACTGGGGCGAGCCCGCGCCCGACCAGGAGATGGAGGTCGTCGACTGGGCCGCCCTCGACCTCGACGCGTACCGCGGCGTCTTCGACTACCTGCGGCGACACGATCTCGTGCGGCGCGCGAAGTTCTGGCGCGTCCCGGAGGACGACCCCGGCTACGCGCTGTTCCTCGAGCCGCGCGCGCTCCGCCGGCGCACCGGGGACGGGATCTACCTGCGCATCGTCGACGTGGAGCAGGCGCTCGCGGCGCGGCCGTACGCCGAGGCGGGCGCGCTGACGCTCGCGGTGCTCGACGAGCTGTGCGACTGGAACCACGCGCGCTTCCGTCTCGACAGCGACGGCGGGCGAGCGACGGTCACTCGGGGTGGGCGGGCGCCCGACCTGACGCTCCCCGTGCGCAGCCTGTCGATGCTCGCGAGCGGCTACCGGTCGGCGACGGAACTCGCGCGGTGGGGGCTGCTCGAGGCCGCCGACCCTCGCGTGCTGCGCCTCGCGGACCGCATCTTCGCCACCGAGTACCGCGGCTACTGCCCGGACGGGTTCTAGCGCAGGGCGAGTCCCACCCGCGAGTCGCGCGGCGGGTCGGGAGCCGCCCCGGCGAGCCGCGGGTCTTCACCCGCGGATCCGCCGCGCGTGACGCACCCCCTAGCGTCCGTCCAGCAGGATGCGCACGAACAGCCGGTGCATCCGCCAGCCGTCGCGCAGCAGGGGCCCGACGGAGGTGATCTTCGGATCCACATGCTCGAAGATCTCCGTCCGGTGGAACACCGCGGGCCGGTGGGCCCGCACGAGCAGCTCCGAGTGCGGCAGCGGGATGAACGGGTCACTCCGGTCGTGCATCAGGTACAGCGGCGCCCGCAGCCCGTGCAGCGCGTCGCGCGGGCTGATGGCCGCGAGCGACGCCGCCTCCGCGGGCGGGAGCGTCGCAATCAGCGCCCGCGCGCGCTCGAGCTCCATGCCGGCGAGCAGATCCGCGACCGCGCGGCCGCCCGCCGAGCCCGCGGCGCGCCCGCCCTCGACCGCAGCGCGGTCGTCCGCGCCGAGCGCCGCGAGCAGCGTCTCGCGCACCACCTCCTTCGTGATCGCACGCGGCTCCCAGCCGACGCCCGAGCCGTCGACGTCCCGGTAGGTGCCGGACACCGTCTCCGCGACGAGGTCGCGCGCGTCGTAGTAGGGGCCGATCGCGAGCACGAACCACGTCGTGTCGCGGATCGCGGGGTGTGCCGCGGCGACGATGGTGAGCGACCCGCCCGCCGAGAGCCCGATGAACCCGACGCGGTCCTGCTTGACGGTGGGACGCGCGCTGAGCGCCTGCTGCGCCGCCACCAGCCGGTCGATCTCGGCGGGCACGACGCGACCGCCGTCGAGGTCGTCTGACTTCGGGAGGAGGACGGCGAAGCCGATGCGCGCGAGCCCGTCGGTCAGGCGCACGACACGGGGGTCGTCTGGCGACGCCGCGCGGGCGCCGAGCACGACGACGAGCCCCGGGTGGGGGCCGTCACCTCCGGGGAGCGTAAGCTGGCCACGACCGTCGTTCGCCCACGTCAGTTCGCTGACGCGGGGGTCGGGCGCGACGAGCGTGAGGGGGCGCTGCGGCAGTCGCAGCACCGCGTCGCCGAAGAACGCGGCCGCGCGCGCCCACGCCTGCGCGACGGGCACGGCGGCGTGGAGGAAGAAGAAGATCGCGACGGCGAGCGCGGCGAGCGCGGTGCGCGCGGGGATTTCCGCGCGGTCGAGGCGGGCGCTCATCGCGACCCCGCCGCTCGCCGCAGGACGAGGCGGCCGGCGACCCGCGCACGCGACCGGGCAGCGCGCAGGTCATGATCGAGGAGGGCGGGCTCGATGCCCGGTATGCAGCACGAACGTCGCGTGGAGGCCATCGCTGCCCCACGTGGGACGAGACGCTCCGGCATCGCGGACACCCCTCGATCGCGTCGGCGAGCGACATGCGCGGGGCCCATGCTAGCGACGCGGAGGCCGGCATGAGCGAAGCGCCCTCCCAGACGCTCGCCGTCGCCATCGCGGGGAGCCCCTCGCCCACTTCGAGCTCCCGGCGGATCGCCCTGCGCGTGCTCGGCGCGCTGGCCGAGCACGGCTGGGTCACCGAGACCGTCGACCTCGCCCAGCTGCCCGCGGATCCGTTACTCGGTCGCGGCGAGGACGCGCGCGTGCGCCGCGCGATCGAGCTGGCCGGCGAGGCTCGCATCCTCGTGCTCGCCACGCCCATCTACCGCGCCTCCTACTCGGGGCTCCTGAAGTGCTTCTTCGACCTGATGCCCGTCGAGCACCTTGCGGGGCGCGTCTGCGCGCTCGTCGCCACGGGCACGGCGCCGGCGCACGCGCTCGCCATCGATCACGGGCTGCGCCCGCTCGTCGCGAGCGTCGGCGGCGTCTGCGGCGCCCACGCCGTCTATGCGACGCCGGCGGACCTCACGGGCGGCGAGCCCCGCCCCGAGCTCGTCCGGAGGATCCGCCGCGTCGCCGAGGAGGCCGACCGCCTCGCGCGCGCCCTCGGCTGATCGGGACGGCGCGCCCGCGCGTCAGCGCCCGCCGTCGACCTCGAGGGCGAGCTCGGCGCCGTGG
>VGNK01000211.1 GCA_016866055.1 Chloroflexota bacterium
CAGCGCGGGGGCGACGGAGGCGCGCGCTTCGCCGCGCTCGGTGGCGACGAGCAGGCCGCCCCGGTCGACGCGGGCGACGCGCGCGGGCGCGCGGCCGCGCGCGCGGTGGTGAGCGAAGAGCGGCTCGAGGCGCGCGCTCCAGCCGAGCGCCTCGAGCGGGGAAGTCGGGCCGGGGTCGCCGCCGGTCTGGACAGACAGGGACAAGGCGAGTGCTCCTCGGTGCAGAGGGCGCTCGCGAGGCCCCACGCCCGACGAGAGTCCTCGGCGAACCAGGAACCTCAGCAGGCCACGTTTCCGGGGCCTGTCTTCAGGTCTGGCGCCGGATCTCGCCGCGCCCGCCGCCGAGGCGCGCGACGGGCGCGCGGTCAGCGGGGCAGCCCGAGCGAGCGCAGCGCGAGCCGGTCGAAGAGGCGCTGCGGAAGCCACCGGCGCAGGCGCACCGCGAGGCGGGCATCGCGGCCCACGACGTAGCGCGTCCGCGGTCTGCGCGCGGTGAGCGCGTGGCGGACCGCCTCCGCGACCAGCGTCGCGGGAGCCGCGGCCGCCGCCTCGCGCTCGGTCACTGCGCGCATCGCGCGGATCTGCTCCCCGTACAGCCGCTCCGCCTCCTCCGGCAGCGTCTGCATCAACTCGTCCGCCGTCCGCAGCCCCTTCTCCCAGATGCGCGTGTCGACCGTGCCGGGCTCGATCACCGCTACCTCGATGCCCCACGGGCGCAGCTCGAGCCGCAGCGAGTCGCTGAACGCCTCGAGCGCGTGCTTGGACATCGCGTAGGGGCTCAGGAACGGCGCGGCGACCACGCCCGCGATCGAGCTCATGTTGACGACGCGCCCGCGTCCGGCGCGAAGCAACGGCAGCGCCGCCTGCGTGAGTGCGACGGCGCCGATCAGGTTCACCTCGAGCTGCTCGCGCAGGCGGTCGAGGGAGAGGAACTCGACCACCCCCGGGATCGCGATGCCGGCGTTGTTGACGAGTCCGGTTAGGCCGGCGCGGCCGACCGCCTGCTCGACCGTCGCGAGCGCCTTGTCGATCGAGCCAGCGCTGGTGACGTCGAGGCGGACGGGGGTGAGCAGCGGCGAGGCGCTGGCGCGCAGCCGCGCAGCGTCCTCGTCCCGGCGTACGCCGGCGAAGATGCGGAAGCCGCGCGCGTCGAGGTCGCGGACGCAGGCCTCGCCGATGCCGCTGGAGGCGCCGCTGATGAGGATGGTGCCGCTGCGGATCTCGGGCACGGATCGCCCCCCGATCGGACGCCGGACGCGGTGTGCGCCAACGTAGCAGCGCCGCCGGCGCGGCAGGGGGTCAGGCGGGGACGAGGTGGAGGTGGCCGTGGCACGGGGCGCTCGCAGAGTGCCCGCTGTCGAGCACGTGCAGCTTGCCGCGCGCGGTGGGGTCGTCGATCGGTTCCAGGGTGCCGCCGGCGAAGGCGCGTTCGAGGGAGCGCAGGATGGCGGCCTCGCGGAGTGCCATCAGCACGTCCTGCGCCTCGCCGCGACGGATCGCGGCGACGCGGTCGGCCGCGAGGGCGAACGGGTCGCCGTCGACGAGGTCGGAGCGCTCCGGGGCGGCGCCGCGGGCGGTCAGGGTGAGCGTGGAGCGGCCGACGTCGTCCGTCGTGAACTCGACGCTGCCGCTAGGGGACTGACAGACGAGGCGGAGGGCGCGGGCGGTGTCGGCGCGCGCGGTGAGGGAGGCGACGGCGCCGGCGGGGCCGCGCAGCTGCGCGGCGAGCGGTAGGCGTCGTCGACGGTGCCGTCGACGACCGCGCCGGCGGTCGCGTGTGGAGCGTCGCCGAGGAGGCGCGCGGCGAGCGCGACGCCGTGGCGCAACTGGGTGGTGAGCGGGCCGGGACCGGCGACCTTGAGCGTGACGAAGCCGGGCTGCCAGGCCGGAGAGGCGGTGGCCACCCCGGCGACGAAGGCTGCACCCGCGGACTGGTGCTCGGGCCGCAGGACCGCCAGCGCGCCGCCGTGCCGCGGTCGACCTCGCGCAGCGCCGCCGCGCTCGGTCATCGAGAGCGGGAGCGCGCGGTACTCCGGGTGGCGGGCCCCGGCGGCGCCGCGGCTGTGCAGGTAGCGGGCGGTCTCCAGGAAGGCGTCGTCCGCGCGCCAGAACATCTCGAGCTGGTGGTCGACCATCACCGCGCGTGGCGTCGTGGGCGTGGCGAGCGCGCAGGTGCCGCAGCGGACGACCTGGATCGCGGGCGACTCGTGCGCGCGGCGCTCCCGGAGCGGGTCGCGCTGGGAGGGGAAGCCGCGGCAGGCCTCCGGCCGGTGCGCGGCGAGGCCGGCGCGGGCGCTGCCCGCGCGGCTAGCCGAACTGGGCGAACCAGCGCTGCGCGCGCTCGACGGACTTCGGCTCCTCGTGGAACGGCGCGTGGCCGACGCCCGGGTAGATCTCGAGCTCGGAGTTCGGGATGCAGCGCGAGATGATCACGGAGCCGCCGGCCGGCGTCGTCTTGTCCGCGTCGCCGACGAGGATGAGCGTGGGCACGCGGATCCCCTTGATCTCCTCGTCCATGTTGTAGGCGGCCACCGCGCGCTGCGCGGCGGCGAGCCGGGGCTGGCCGCCTTGCTCGGTCTCGTTCGCGCGCGCCCTCCAGTTCTCCTCGGCGGCCTTGCCGACGCGGCTCGAGGTCGAGAGCAGGAGCAGCCCCTCGGTCTTCTGGGGGAAGTCGATCCCGAAGCGCTGGGCGATCGCGCCGCCCATCGAGGAGCCCGCGATGATCGCGCGCGGGACCGCGAGCGCGTCGAGCAGCGCGGCGAGGTCTCGCGCCCAGATCTCGAGAGAGACCGGGCCGTCGGTGCCCTCGGACTTCCCCATCCCGCGCACGTCGTAGGTGAGGTGCCGGAAGCCTGGGAAGTACTGGAGGTCGTCCTTCCAGTACTGGAGCGAGCCGCCGATGCCGTGGATCCAGGCGACCGTGCGCGCACCCTTGCCCGTGAGCTCGTAGTGCTGGGTGATGCCGCTGGCCTTGATCGTGGGCATGAGTGGCTCCTCGCTCGCTGGCGCGATGCACGCGGCTGGTGGGCCGCGCGAGTATAGGGGCGCGCCGGAAGCCGCCGCCCGCGCGACGCGGCGCGACGCGGCGCGACCGTCGAGCACCCTGCGTCGGCGCTCGCCCGTGCGCCGGCGCGCGCTCACGCGCCGAGCGGCCGGATGCCCGTGCTACGATTCCGCCGTTTCGGGGGAGGACGATGACAGAGGGTGCGGCGAAGGATCCCCGGCTCTTTCGGGACGTGCTGGGTCGCTTCGCGACCGGCGTCACGGTGCTCACCGTGAACGTCGACGGCGAGCTGCGCGGGATGACCGCGAACGCGGTCAGCTCGCTCTCGCTCCAGCCGATGCTGATGCTCGTCTGCATCGACCGCAACGCCTCCGCCCACCCGCTGTGGGAGCGCGCCGAGGGCTTCGGGGTGAGCATCCTCGACGCGAGTCAGCGCCACCTCTCCGAGCTCTTCGCCCGTCACGGCCCGCCCGACGAGCCGATGGGCGGCGCTCCATACCGCACGGGTCCGTTCGGCGTCCCGCTGCTCGAGGGCGCGCTCGGGCACGCCTCGTGCCGGATCGTCAGCCGCCTCCCCGGTGGCGATCACACGATCGTCGTCGGCGAGGTCGAGGAGATGGGGATCGACCGGCCCGACGGCTCGCCGCTCATCTTCTTCTCCGGCGCGTACTACCAGCTCGACGGCCGCCTCTAGCCGCAGCCCCCGCCCCGCGGGCGCCCCGCGCGGCGCCCGCGCCTACGCACCAGGGGTTTCTCCGATGCCGCCCGGCCGCGCCCGGCCGATGCGCTGGCAGCGCGCACCGGATGCGCCCGGAGGATCCGTGCCGACAGATCCCATCCGCCCACCGTCCCCGGCGTGGGGCAGCCCGGAGCCCGCGCCCGCGAGCGCGACCGGCCCCCCCGGCGCGCCGGACTTCGCCGCGCTGCTGCGCGAGCAGTTCGAGGAGCCCTGGCAGCGCATCCAGGACGTGCGCGCGGCGCACGCCGCGGCGGCGGTCGAGGGCGCGGCCACGAGCAAGCTCCTCGCGCTGCGGCAGGTCGCCTCCAACGGCCCCGACCCCCACGGGTGGCGGAGCATGACCCGCGAGGCCGGCGACCGGCTCGTCGGCGCCGGCTTCGGCTCGCTCTTCGAGCGCCAGATCGACCAGGAGTCGGGCTTCGCGCCCGACGTCGTCTTCGGGCGGCGCCGCTCCTCCGCGGGCGCCGAGGGCGTCGCGCAGCTGATGCCGGAGTACTACCCGTCGGTCGACCGGCCCGACCCCCAGGAGTCGCTGATCGCGGCGGCGCAGACGATGCGGCACTACCTGGAGGTGTGGGACGGCGACGCGCGCAAGGCGCTGGCGTCGTACAACGCCGGCCTCGGGCGCGTGCGCTCGCTCGTGGAGGCGCGCGGCGCCGACTGGGAGCGCAGGCTGCCGGAGGAGACGAAGCACTACCTCGCGAACCTCGTCCGCCCGGGCGAGCTCACCTACGTGCTGCCGCCGCGCGCCGGCGGCGAGGTGGCGGTGTTCGGCGGTCGCGGCCCGGGCGGCGTGCTCACCTCGCCGCTCGACCGCGTCGGCGGGCA
>VGNK01000212.1 GCA_016866055.1 Chloroflexota bacterium
GCGGCCGAGGAGCGCTGGCTGGACGCGCAGCTCGAGGAGGAGCGCGTGCGCGATGGCTGAGTTCGCGGTGCTCGTGGTGCTCGCCCTGCTCGTCGCCGCGTACGTCGCGCTCCCGCGCCGGGGCGACGGAGCGGCGGGCAGCGAGGGCGCGGGCGAGGACGCGGTCGACGCGCTGCGCGCGCGGCGCACCGAGCTGCTCGCCGCGCTGCGCGAGCTCGACGAGGATCTCGCAGCCGGGCGCATCGCCGCGGACGACCGCGCCGCCGGTCGACGCGCGCTCGCGCCCGAGCTGCGGTCGGTGACGGAGGCGCTGCGCGCGCACGGCGCGCCCCCGGCGCGCGCCCCGTGAGGCCGCGCGCTCACCGCACGCGCGCGCGCGGCGCCCGCCGCGGCCACGCCGGGGAGTGGGCGGCGGCGCTCGCCGTCTCCGCCGCGGTGGCCGCGGTGCTCGCGATGCTCGCGCACGCGCTGTCGCCCGTCGGCGCACCCGCCCGCGCGGAGGCGCAGGCCGCCGGCCGCATCAGCGGCGAGGTCCGCAGCGGCACCGCCGGCGCGACGCTCGACGGCAGCCTCCGGCTGCTCCTGATCACGCTCGAGGAGGCGAAGGTCGTCGGCTCGCAGGAGGCCACGCCCCGTGACGGGCGCTTCGCCTTCGACGTCGACCCGCGGCGGGGCCTCTCGCACGTGCTGCGCGCCACGTACCAGGGGGTGCCGTATTTCGCCGAGGTCGTCCGTCTCACCCCCGAGCAGCCCCGCGCCGAGCGCGCGCTCACGGTCTACGAGACGACGCGTGAGCGCCCCGCGCTGCGCATCGAGTCGACCGCCGTGACGGTGATCGCGATCGACCGCGGCGCCGGCGAGCTGACGCTCCTGCGCGAGGACCTCGTGCAGAACCCCGGCGACCGCGTCTACCTGGGCGACGACCGCGGCGCCACGATCCGCGTCCCCGCGCCGGACGCCACGCGCGAGGCCGGCGGCCTCGAGGGATCGGAGGACGAGCTGCGCCACGAGGGCGGGGTCGTTGTGGCCTCGACCCCGCTGCGGCCGGGGCTCACCTCCGTCGTCACCCGCTACCTCGTCGGCTACGATCTCGCGCGCGATCGCTACCGGCTGCGCGTGACCGCACCGTGGCCGACGGATCGCATCGAGGCGCGCGTGCCCGCGCGCTTCGTCCTCTCGCTCAGCCCCGTGCAGCCGACGCGCCGCGACCGGGAGACCGACCTACAGGGGGAACGATTGCTGGTGGTGTCCCGCGAGCCTGCCGCGGAGGGGCAGGGGCTGCTCGTCGACCTCGACGGGCTCTCCGGCGTCCTCCGCGCGCGTCAGCCGCTCACCGAGCGCCCGGCGTCGGCCGTCGCCGCGGCGGTGGCGCTCGCGGCGGTCGCCGGTGGCGCGATCGCGATCGGGCGGTTGACGCGGGCACGCAGCCGATGAGCGCGCCCGCCATCGAGACGCGGGGGCTCACGAAGCGCTACGGCACGCTGGACGTCGTCCGCGACGTGACGATCGCGGTCGGGCCGGGCTCGAAGACCGCGCTCACGGGGGCGAACGGGGCCGGCAAAACGACGCTGCTCGGGATGCTGGCGACGCTGATCGTGCCGTCCGCGGGGGAGGCGACGGTGGCGGGGCACCCCGTGCAGCCGCCGGCGCCGGCGCTGCGGCGGCGCATCGGCGTGCTCGCGCACCTGCCGATGGTCTACGAGGAGCTCTCGCCGTGGGAGAACCTCGCGTTCTTCGCGCGGCTGTACGCGGTCGAGGGGGCGGCCGCGCGCGCGGAGGAGCTGCTGCGGCGCGTCGGGCTCTGGGCGCGCCGCCACGAGCCAACGCACGTGTTCTCGCGCGGGCAGCACCAGCGGCTCGCGCTCGCGCGGGCGCTCCTGCACGCGCCGGACATCCTGCTGCTCGACGAGCCGGAGACCGGGCTCGACCCGGAGGGGGTCGCGGTGCTCGACGAGCTCGTGCTGCGCGCGCCCGGGCTCACGGTGATCGCGGCGACCCACCGGCTCGATCACGTCGCGTCGTGGAGCGACGGGACCGTGCACCTGGACCGCGGGCAGGTGGTCGAGGACGCGACGCGCGGCTCGGCGTCCGGGGCGCGCGCAGCCGCCACCGCGGGCGGCGCGGGGGAGGCGCAGTGAGCGCGACGCTCGCGGTACTGCGCAAGGACCTGCGGCTCGCCTGGCGGGACCGCAGCGGCTGGCTCTCCGCCACCGCGTTCGCGGCGATCAGCGTCCTCATCTACTCGTTCGCGTTCGACCTCGCCGCGCAGCCCGTGCGGCCCCTCCTGCCCGGCGTGCTCTGGACAACGTTCCTCTTCGCGGGGATCTTCGCCGGGGCCCACTCGTTCCAGCGGGAGGCGGAGCAGGGGACCTTCGACGCGATGCTGCTGTCGCCCGCGCCCGCAACCGCGATCTACCTCGGCAAGGCCCTCAGCCACATGCTCGCGCTGCTCGTGATCGAGGTTGCCCTGCTTCTGCTCGCGACTATCCTGTTCAGCACCGCGCTCCTCACGCCGGACCTTGCGTTGATCGTCTTGGTGGGTACGGTGGGATACGTGTCGCTGACGACCCTCCTCTCGACGCTGGGGAGTCGCGCGCGCGCCCGTGCAGTCCTGCTCCCCGCGCTCGCCCTGCCGTTGCTCGTGCCCCTCCTGATCGCGGCCGTGCGCGCCACCGGCGCGAGCCTCGGCGACCCCGTCGGGACGGCGCCGTGGACGCTGCTCCTGCTCGTGTTCGGAATCTGGAGCTCCGCGGGCGCGGCGCTGCTCTTCCCGCTGGTCGTGGAGCGATGAGCGCCTCCGGCGCGCCCACCGCGTTCGCGGCACCCGCGCCGCGCCGGCCCGGGGCACTCGCAAGGCTCTACGGGCGTCGCTGGGGCGTGCTCCCACCGCTCACGGCGGTCGGGATGTTCGCGATGATCGCCGGCGCCGTGATCGCGGCGCCCCGCGAGATCGTCGAGGGCGAGGTCCAGCGGCTCATGTACATTCACGTCCCGTCGGCGTGGTCCGCGTACCTCTCGTTCACGATCGTCTTCGTCGCCTCGATCGTCGTGCTCTGGCGGCGCGACATGCGGTGGGATGCCGTCGCGCGCGGGGCGGCGGCGGTCGGTGTGCTGTTCACGGCGCTCACGCTGGCGACCGGCGCGATCTGGGGCCGCCCGATCTGGGGCGTCTACTGGACCTGGGACGCGCGGCTGACGGCCACGCTCGTGCTCCTGTTGATCTTCTCCGTCTACCTGCTGGCGCGGTCGGTCGCCGGCCCGAACGACGAGCAGGGCGCGCGCTACGCGGCCGTGTTCGCGATCATCGGCTTCCTCGACATCCCGTTGATCCACATGTCGGTGAACTGGTGGCGCACGTTGCACCCCCAGCCGCTCATCGTGCGCCCGCTCGACCGCCCGGCACTCCCGGGCGAGATGCTGCTCGTGCTGGTGATCTCGGCGCTCGCGATCTCGCTGCTCGCGCTCTGGCTGATCTCGCTGCAGGCGCACGCGGAGCGGCTCGGCCAGCGTGCGCAGAGCCTGCAGGCGCGCATCGACCGTGGGGAGCGGGGCTGAGCATGGAGAACCTGCAGTACCTGTTCGCCGGGTTCGCGGTGTTCTGGGCCGGGCTGCTCGTCTACCTGCTCGTGCTGCAGGCACGGATCCGGGCGCTGCAGCGGGAGATCGAGCGGCTCGAGGAACGTCTCGCGGCGAGCGAGCCGGGCGCTGCGCGCGGTCCGGAGGAGCGCGCCGGCGGGGGCGCGAACGCGAGCGCCGCGGGCGCCCCGCGAGCGTAAGCGCGCCGCCGCGTAGGATGGCGCCGGACGGTCCACGCCGGGGCGGGAAGGGCTCGATGTCGCGGTATCAGGCGCTCGCGCTCGTCACCGTGGTCGCGACGCTCCTGTTGATCACGCTCGGCTCGGTGGTGCGCACCACGGGCTCCGGGCTCGGCTGCCCGGACTGGCCGCTGTGCCACGGCCGGCTGCTGCCGCCGCTCGAGCGCACCGCGATCATCGAGTACAGCCACCGCACGGTCGCGGCGCTCGTCGGCGCGCTCGTCGTCGCGACCGTCGTCACCACGCTGCGCGTGCGGCGCACCGAGCGTGCGGTGCGCGCGCTCGCGGTCGCCGCGCTCCCGCTGCTCGCGCTCCAGGCGTGGCTCGGGAAGGAGACCGTCGAGCGCGAGCTGCCGCCGCTCGTCGTCACGTTCCATCTCTCGACGGCGCTCGTGCTGTTCGCGGTGCTCGCGCTGGTCGCGGCGCTCGCGTGGCAGGGCGCGGAGCGCCGGCTGGCGGCGATCCGCGAGCGGCGCGCCGTCGCGCGGCTCGCCGTGATCGCGGCGGTCGCGATGGCGGTCGTGATCGTCTCGGGCGCCTACGTCGTGGGCGCGCACGCGAGCTTCGCCTGCTCGGCGTGGCCCGGCTGCCCGGAGTCGCCGGTGCCGTTCGCTGCGGGCGGCCGGCCCGAGGCCGTGCACTGGCTCCACCGCCTCACCGTGCTCGCCGCCGGCGCCGCGGTGGCGCTCGTCGTGCTCGCGGTCTGGCAGCTGCGCGAGCCCGCGCCCTGGCTGCGACGC
>VGNK01000213.1 GCA_016866055.1 Chloroflexota bacterium
CCGCCGCGCTGCGCGCGGGCTTCGCGGCCCGCCGCGAGGGTGCCGGAGCCGGCGCCCCCGCGGCGACCGACGCCGCGTTCGCCCCCTGCCCATCCGCGAGCCACTGGCCGTCCAGCGGCGAGCGCTCGAACGGGCCGACGAGCTCGAGGTCCTCCGCCATCTCGCGCACCGCGGGGAGCACGTCCGACCCGAACAGGCGCAGGCTCCGCATCGCGTCGTCGTGCGTCATCGCGCCGTCGCCGTCCCAGAAGAAGATGCTCCCCGGCCGCAGCGTCTCGAGCACGCGGCGGATCTTGGGGATCACGGTCTTCGGAGTACCCGTGATGATCGTGTAGTTCTCGAGCTGCTCGTCGTAGCTCGCGGCCATCGCCGCCGCGGGCGCCTGCGGAGCCGCGGCACGCGCAGGCGCCGCCGCCCCGTTCCCGTGGCCGTCGGCCGTTCGTCGCTCGCGCTCCTCCGCCAGCCGCTCGGCCGCCTGCTGCGCGAGATCCGTGTGCCCGCGCGAGGCCGCCGCGATCCCCACCTGCCCCGTCGGCAGCAGGTTGTTGCGGTCGGTGAGCCCAGGCAGGTTCTGCAGCACCGGCGACGCCGTGCCGCGGCTCCCCTCGAGGAAGATGTTCCCGGGGCCCTCCAGGAACTTGCGACCGACCTCGTAGGCCAGCTCCTCCGTCTCGTCCACGTGCACCTTGAACAGGTAGCCGATGTGCTCGGAGCCGGCCTCGTAGCCCTCCTCGCGCGCAACCTCGCGGTAGTAGTCGAACGACTGCTTCGTCGGCTCAAGCCGGGTCGCAAGCATCACGTACGGGTAGCGGTGCTTCGCCGACCACGCGACCGTGTTCCGGCTCAGCACGCCCGGGATCATGATCAGCGGGTGCGGCTGCTGGAACGGCCGCATCCACGGGTTCACGTACCGGTAGTCGTAGTGCTCGCCCTCCCAGCGGAACGGGCCCGGCGTCGTCCACGCCTTGATCACGAAGTCATGTGCCTCCTGGAAGCGCTCCCAGTTGAAGGGCGGCTGTGCGTTGTGCGAGACGCTCTCACGGCCGGTCCCGCGCACCCAGCCGGAGACGAGCCGGCCGCGCGAGATCATGTCGATCGTCGCGAGGCTCTCGGCGAGCCAGAGCGGGTCGTCCCAGATCGGCAGGATGTTCCCGTTGAGCACGATCTTCAGGTGGTCGGTCGTCTTCGCGAGGATCGCCGCTTCGAGGTTCATCACGCCGCCCATGCAGAAGGGCGTGCTGTGATGCTCGTTCAGCATGATCGCGTCGAAGCCGACCTCTTCGACGTAGAGCTTCTCGTCGAGGTATCGGTTGTAGAGGTCGGCGCCGAGCAGCGGGTCGTACTCGTCGTTGCTGATGCTCAGATCCTGGATTGACCGGCCGGTCGCTCCGAAGTAGCCGGACTTCGGGTCCTGGTACGGGCGCTCGGTGAAGTAGCCAATCAGCATGGTCGTGCTCCTTGTGCCTGGCCGCGGGCTATCGCGCGCGCGCCTCGATCAGCTGGGCGAGCCGCTCGGGCTCCTCAAAGTCCACGAGGTGCCCGGCGCCGGGGAGGATCTCCAGGCGCGCGTTCGGCAGCAGCCGCTCGTACTGCCGGGCGACGGAGAGCGGGACGATCCGATCCTGCTCGCCCCACACCAGCAGCGTGGGGAGCTCGACCTGCCGGAGCAGGTGCGGCAGCCGCCGGTTGAACATGTACGGCTTCCAGCAGACGCGAGCCGTCATCACGCGGTTGAACTGCCACAGGTTGCGGATCTCCGGGTCGATCTCGGCGCCGAACACACGCTCGAACGACTCCTCGTCGCGGAACCCCGCCTTCACGTAGTCGACGTGATCGATCAGCATCTGGTCCATGATCTCGCCGGACTCCGGCTTGAGCCCCGGCGCGCCGACGAGCACCATCCCCGCGAGGCGGCCCGTGCTCATCGTCGCCATCTCGGCGGCGATGAATCCGCCGAAGCCCAGCCCCAGTAGGGTGACGTCCCGCAGCCCGAGCAGCTCGATGAGCTGGTGGACGAGGATCGCCATGTCGCGGGGGTCGCGCGCCCAGTCGGGCATCGTCGACGTCGCGTACCCGGGGAGATCAGGCAAGGTCACCGAGAAGCGCTCGGAAAGCAGCTCGTGCACGCGATGCCAGCCGAGCGCGCCGAACGAGTGGTGCAGGACGAGCAAGGGCGGGCCGCTCCCCGCCTCGAGCAGGTGCACGTCACAGCCGGCAAGCTGCACCTTCCGCGATGTCGCCGAAGCGCTGGTCGTCATCGTCACCCCCGTCGTCCGCACCCGTGCACGGGCCACCATAGCGATGCGGGTCCAGCCCGCGCCACGATACTTGCTGATTCCTCGTCAGCGCCAGCGGCGCGCACGCTCAGCGGCCGCCCGCGCTGCGGGCGCTCCGCGCTCCACTCGAGCGGTCGCGCGACGTTCGACGCAGGGCGCGCGGGATCAGACGGGGCGCGCGAGTTCCGGCGCCGGCTCCGCGGGCATCTCACCGACGGAGTGCAGCACGTCCGCCGGCGTCGTGCCGAGCGCGCGGCAGATGGCCACGAGCACGCTCAGCGGAATGTCGTTCCGTCCCGCCTCGTAGTTCGAGATCGACCCCTGGGCGACGTCCGCCTCCCACGCGACCTCTTCCTGCGACATGTCGAGGGAGCGCCGCAGATCCCTGAGGCGCGCGCCCACGCGCTGCCGGAAGATCCGCGACGTTTGTCGCTGCCGCAGCGACATCCACACCCTCCGCGGACCGATCCTAGCCTGTTTCGATGACGAGCCGAACCTACGGAGGTTTGACAGGACCGATAAATACGTATATCACGTAGCTCGATCCCCTGACCTGTACGTAATCGTTGTGGTGCGGTGACCACGCGAACCACCTCGCCCCCATCCACCGAGCCCGGCCCGGCGCGGGCCGGCGCGCCGGTCCTCGCCCGCCGAGCCGCGTTCCAGCGCGCGCTCCCCTGGGTCGAGGACGCCGAGGCCGGGCGCCCGGTCGCGGGCGCGATCGTCGGGCCCGCGGGCTTCGGGAAGAGCACGCTCGCGCGCGCGATCCTCGAGCACGCCGCCGCGCGCGGCGTGCGCACCTGGATGGTCGCCGGCCTCGACCCCGCGCTCGAGGGCCTCGTCGCGAGCCGGCTCGCAGCGCAGCTGTCGATCGTCGACGCCGGGACGCAGCCCGCCGCGCTCATCCGCGCGACCGTCGAGCACCTGCAGCGCCTGGGCCGTTCGGGGCGCCCCGTCGCGATCTGCTTCGACGACCTCCACGCGTTCCACGCCTCCGACCTCGCCCTCGCGCAGGACCTCCTGCTCACAAGGGTGCCCGGCCTGCTCGTGATCGCCACCGCGCGGCCGGGGCGAGCCGCCAGCGACGACCTCCTCGCGCACGCGCGCGAGATGGCGGGCGCGCGGCGAGTCGACCTCGGACCGCTCAGCCTCGAGGAAGCGACGGGCCTGCTCGCCGCTGTCCCCGGGCTCGGCGCGGTCGCCCGACGCTTCACGCGCGACGCGGTCGCGCTCGCGCGCGGTGAGCCGGCGCGCTTGCTCGCGATCGCAGCGGCGGTGCGCGACCTGCCCGCCGCCGCGCGCGGCGACGTGATCTCAGGAAGCCGCTCGCTCGAGACGCTCGCGCTGCCCGCCCCGCTCGCCGCGCTCGCCCTGCGCGCGTGCGAGGGTCTCGACGAGGATGCGCTCCAGCTCCTCCGCGCGCTCGCCGTGTGGGGCGTGCCGGCCTCGACAGCGACGCTCGCATCGCTCACGCGTCGCAACGCCGGCGCGGTCGAGGACCTCGCGGTCCGGCTCGAGCGCGCGCGGCTGCTCGTCCCCGCCGCCATCCACGGCGAGCTCGGGATCGCGATCGCGGATCCGCTGCTCGCGCTTGCGCTCGCGAGCGCGCCGTCGATCGAGCGAGGCCTGCTCCACCGCCGCGCGGCGCAGCTGCTCGAGCGTGCCGGCGCCGGCCCGCTCGACGTGCCGCGCGCGATCCGTGCCCGCCACCTCGTGGCCGGCGGGCTCCCGTTCGAGGCCGCCGCCTTCGACGCGATCCTGGAGGCGGCGCGCGAGCTGATCGAGCACAGTCGCTACGCCTCCGCACGCGACCTGCTCGCGCCGCTGCTCGGGGACGCCGCGCCGGACCGCGCGGCCTCGGTGCCCCCCGAGGTCTTCGTGCTCGCCGCGGAGACGCTCTCGCGCTCCGGCTCGCTCGACCGCGCGCGCAAACTGCTCGAGCAGGCGGGTCCCGCCGACCCCGCCGCCCCGTTGCGCGCGGCACGCGACCTCGTCGCGCTCGGACGCGAGGCGCAGACGCTCCCGATCTACCGCTCGATGCTCGCCAACGAGTCGCTCGACCCCGCCACGCGCATCCGCGCGCTCGTGGACTCCGCGTGGGTGCAGCACATGGCGGGACGCCCGCGCGACGCCGAGCGTGCCGGGCGCGACGCCGCTCGCTTCGCGGAGGCCCTCGGCGACGCCGACCTCGGCGCGCGTGCACGGCTCGTCCTCAGCAACACGCACCTCGCTACCGGCCACGCCGGGGCCGCGCTGCG
>VGNK01000214.1 GCA_016866055.1 Chloroflexota bacterium
TAGGAGGCGGGGGCCGCGGCCGGCGCGCCCTCGAGCACGCGGCGGATGCGCGCGAGCGCCTCGTCGATCTGCGCGGCGTCGACGTCGAGGTGGGTCACCATCCGCACGCGCTGGGGCGCGGTGCCGCTGCACAGGACGCCGGCGTCGGAGAGGCGCTGCCGGAACTCGCGGCCGTCGATGCCGTCCAGCTCGAAGAAGACCATGTTCGTGTCGACGCCATCGGGGTCGAGGCGGATGTGCGGGAGCTCAGCGAGGCCGCGCGCGAGGCGGCGGGCGTTCGCGTGATCCTCGGCGAGGCGGTCGACGTGGTGCTCGAGCGCGTAGAGCGCGGCGGCGGCGATCACGCCGGACTGCCGCATGCCGCCACCGACCTGGCGGCGGATCGCGCGCGCCCGCGCGATGAAGTCGCGCGGGCCCGTGAGGACGGAGCCGACGGGCGCACCGAGGCCCTTCGAGAAGCAGTACGAGACGGTGTCGGCGGTGGCGACGAGGTCAGCCGCGTCGGTCTCGAGGGCGGCGGCCGCGTTGAAGATGCGCGCACCGTCGACGTGCAAGGCGGCACCGCCTGCGTGGGCGACGTCGGCCACGGCGCGGATCGCGTGCGCCGGGATGGCGGCGCCGCCGCAGCGGTTGTGGCTGTTCTCGAGGCACACGAGCGCGGTGCGCGGCGCGGGGCCGTCGCGCATCAGCGACCGCACCTCGGTGGGGTCGACGCCGCCGCGGGCGTCGTTGCGCGCGGCGCGCAGCGAGATGCCGCCGAGCGCGGGGGCGCCGACGCCTTCGTGGTGGAGGATGTGCGCCTCGGAGCCCACGATCGCCTCCTCGCCGCGGCCGCAGTGCGTGAGCAGCGCGACGAGGTTCGCCATCGTGCCGCTCGGCGTGAAGAGAGCGGCCTCCTTGCGCAGGCGGGCCGCCGCGGCGGCCTCGAGCGCCTGCACAGTCGGGTCGTCGCCGAGGACGTCGTCGCCCACCTCGGCGTTCGCCATCGCGCGGCGCATCTCGGGGGTCGGGCGCGTGACGGTGTCCGAGCGGAGGTCGATCGCGCGGGGGTCGGGCACGGGGTCACTCCGGGTCTGTTCGCGCGTGGACGTGGGGCGCGGGGAGCGTAGCAGAGGTCCTCGCCAGCATCTTCCCGGAGCGCGGAGGCGCAGCCCCGCCCGCGCGGGGGCCGCTCACTCGGCGGCGCGGTCGCGCTCCCAGATCGTCTCGTAGCCCTCGCCGCCGCGGATCGCGGCGAGGAGGTCGGCCCGTTCGAGCCGCTGCGCGTCCGTGAAGGCGCGGCCCACGTCGCGGCCGGCCCCCTCGCCTCCGACGGCGACGAGACGACGCTCGATGCGGTCCCAGACCCCCAGGTCTTTCATCATCTGCACCGCGCGCGGCCACTGGAAGACCGTGATCTGATCCGGGAGCGGCAGTCCCGGGCGCTCGCGGTGCAGGAACCGGTAGCGCTCCTCGGCGGAGGAAGCCGGCGGCACGACGCGGATGAAGGGAGCGCCAGCGTCGTTGGGACGGGCGTCCACGAGCAGGCGCTGATCGATCAGGCCGAAGCGGACGATGAAGACGTCAGCCTCGTCGACGACTCGCATGATCGCGGCGAGGTCGATCCCGAAGTCCGCATCCATGCCGAGCAGTCTAGCAGCGTCTCCGCACCCGTCGACCCGGCGAGGCGGCGGCCGCGGAACGCCCAGGCCCCGAGATCGGTGGCCTCGACAACCACGTCGATGCGCTCGCCGGGGGCGACGAGCACCGTGTCGGCCAAGTACGGCTGGGGGAGCGGGAAGCCGTCGCGCGCGATCACGCGCTGTGGCATCCCCGTGCACGTGCATCGGGTGGATCTGCAGCCCCTCGATCATGTAGCGCAGCCGCGCGGCAGATCTTCCCCGCCGCGGAGGCGAGCTGCGCGAGGACGGGGTGCCCGAGGGGCGAGGGGGCGCGGCGGACCTGCAGAGGTGGCTGCGCGTCGCGACCCGGTGCCGGTGGAGGACGTCGGTCAGAGCGGCCGGCAGACGGGGGCGGCACCTAGTCGACCTGCACCTGGTAGGTGCGGTCCAAGTACGGGATGTGGATGAGGCCGCTCATCTGCAGGCCCAGCACGATCAGGATCACGCCGCCGATGCGGGTAAGCGTGTCGATCTGGGTCGTGATCAGCCCGCCGACGAAGCCCGCGGAAGCGCCGAGCAGCGCGAAGACGAGCGTGAAGCCGACGACGAAGGCGACGGAGTGGGCGAACACGCGGCGGCGGTCGGTCGCGGTCGCGCGCGCGTTCAGCACGGCCTCACCCGCGACGTTCACGAGGTACGCGGGGACGAGCGGGAGCACGCAGGGCGAGAGGAACGAGACGATCCCCCCGAAGAACGCGATGCCCGGCCCGAACAGCCCGTGCACGCCGCTCGTGAGGCTCTCCTCGGCGCTCGCGGTCTGGTTGAAGAAAAACCCCAGCCCGGCGAAGTAGTTGTTCAGCCGCTGGAACTCGCCGAGGAACATGAGCGCGCCGACGAGGATGAAGACCGCGCCGCTCGCGATCATGAGCGCCTGCATGTGCGGCTGCAGCCGGTGCAGGCGCGGAGCGATCCATCCGAAGAACGCGCCGAACGCGAGGAACCAGACGCCGAGCCCGAGCGCGTAGAAGACGAGCAGCAGCGCGCCCTGCGCCGCCGTCCCCGAGGTCGCCGCGAGCGTCAGCACGATGCCGAGGATCGGGCCGATGCACGGGGACCAGGCGATCGCGAACGCCGACCCGATCACGAACGAGCGCGAGTAGCCCTGCCCGAGCAGCCGCCGCGCACCCCGAGCCCGCGCGCGGTCCGGCACCGACGGGGGCGGGGTGGGAGCTGCGGTCGTCGTCATGAGGCGGCTCCCGTCAGGGCTCGGGCCCCTTCTCCCCGCCGGCCGCGCGCGGGCGTCGTGAGCGCGCCTACCGGAAGTGTGAAGGGAGTGCGAAGCACGCCTCCGCGAGCGGACACGCGTCGGCGGTCATCCGTCGATGCCGAGCAGGCGGCGGCGCGCCTCGTCGTACTTCTCCTTCGCGCGCGCCTCGCGGTTGAGCAGCCCCTTGATCTCGTCGGGGCGCTTCCCCTGGCGGTCGCCGTCCAGCAGCAGCCGGTGGATGCCCTCCAGCTTGCGTTGCCAGTCCTCCAGCGCCGTTCGGTATGACTGTCGCTCCTCATCGGTCGGCATGCATCCGAGTCTAGATCGCGCGTACGCTGCCCGCGCACACAGCGCAGGGAGACGGCGATGCCGACGAAGCGGGTCAACGGGGTCGAGCTGTACTACGAGGAGCACGGGCAGGGGCGGCCGGTGCTCTTCCACCACGGCTACACGGGATCGCACGACGGCTGGGAGACCGTGATCCCGCTGCTCGCCGATCGCTACCGTTGCATCGCGATGGACGCGCGCGGCGCCGGCGAGAGCGAGCGCGCCGGCGGCGGCTACACGATCGCGCAGTACGCCGCGGACGTGGTCGGGATGGCGGACGCGCTCGGGCTCGACCGATTCACGTACGTCGGACACAGCATGGGCGGCGGCATCGGGATGTGGCTCGGGCTCGAGCACGCGGCGCGGCTCGACCGGCTGGTGCTCGTCGCGTCGATCCCCGCCGACGGCACCGTGAGCGACCCGGCGCTGCACGAGCGCGCCGCCGAGCAGCGACGCGCCGCCGACGCCGAGGGGATGTTCCGGCAGCGACGGGCGCTCGCGGCGCGCCCCGAGTCGCTCGACGAGTCGCGCGTGCGGCGCGCGGTCCAGCGAGCGCTCTCGGTGTCCGAGGGGCACTTCGAGGACTCCTGGCGCGCGATGCGCGACCTCCGGGTGGGCGAGCGGCTCGCCTCGCTCACGACGCCCACGCTCGTGATCGCGGGCGCGGCCGACGGGCTGCTCCAGGCGAACCTCACCGACTTCATGCGGCTGCCGAACGCGACGCTGCACGTCTTCAGCCGCGTGGGCCACGGCGTGCCGACCGACACGCCGGACCGCGTCGCGGAGGTGCTCGCGGACTTCATGGAGCACGGTGTCGTCAACAACGCGACGCTGCAGGCGCGCCTGCAGGAGGTGACGGCCGGCACCCGCTGAGGGTGCGCATCTCGAGCGCACCGGCCCGGGGCGTGCGCGCGGCGTGCGCCGCCGAGGACCGAGGCGCGCGGAGCCGGCGCCCGGCTAGCCCGGGGTTCTATGCCTGTCGCACGCGGCGGTAGAATCGCGCCAACGTGATCGGGGAGGGCGAGGATGGCGCGTTTCGAATCGTGGGACCGCGCAGCACCCGCGAGGGCGGCTGTTGATGGTGCTGCTGACATACATCCCCAATGTCGTGGAACCGTGGTGGAGTCTCATCGTAGGCAAGACGGTTCCCGAATTACTCGGTGGTCATCGACTAGTAGCCGCTACCGCCGATTGGATTGCCGTCGCGTTCCCGACGCTGGGCATGGTCTCCTCGCCTATGTCCTCTACGTGCTCTTGATCTGCCCCCGGTATTCATGCCACCTGCAGCGTGAGAGTTTCCGCGCTTGGTCTTGCCCCCGGATC